>NZ_JBIAIN010000012.1:0-260444 GCF_042871445.1 Streptomyces sp. NPDC005794 | reverse complement strand
CCGCTTCTGGTACTTGCTTGCCACCTGGTCACTGCTTCCTCTGGAACCACTCAGGTCCCAGTTTCCAGGTGTTCACGATCAAGGGGAAGCTTCAGGACTGCGCTTCAGCACAGACCAGCTGCTCGCCGATGTGGCGGGCAGCTGCATGTACCGGGCACTGGTCCCCAGCCTTGGTCCCCAAGCCAGCACGGCTTCATCTCCCTCGCTTCGACACACACGTCATGCACCTGCGGCACCAGCATCGACTCAAGAGCGCAATGAAGGAGCTCGCGGCAACCATCCATGAGTGAAACAAGTAACCGGGAAAAGGTGCGATCTAGCCAACCGGGGCCCCGAAGGAACGAGGCAGAGGCCATGCTGCCTACCGACCTCGAACCCGAGGCAGCTGTGTCCTCCGCGTGTTCGGGTCTAGATCCCCTGACCGGGGCCATCGCGCCGGGCACCGCCTGGCTGTATCGCAACCGGGGCGCAGAGGAGACGCGCACCACCTGCTGATGATGCCAAACAGCGGCCACCACGTGAAGATCATGATCTACAGCTGGAGCATCACATCAGCCTCCCGCCACGTTGGGCAGCACCTCACCCGCGCATGGGGGTCCTTGCGTGCTTCAGGCATCCGGACCTCGCCCCGCGATCGGGGCGTGCCCGGCCTGCGGGGTATTTGCCCAGACGGCCAGAAGTTCTCGCTGGATGGCCTGGCCACGAGCTCACGCAGCGAACTATTGGGTTCACGGTCTCACTGAGCAGCGCCTCGTGTAGGAATCGGTGTCAGCGGTCGCCAGCCGGGCGTTCTCAGCCTCCGGGGGATGTTCTCACGATCAATCACGGACCCGCCATCCATCGTGGGCTGTATGAATGGGGCAGGGCTCTCCATCGAACCCCCTCACACACTGCCCCCGTCACCCGCGCGACGGTTTCAGAGGCTTTCCCCAAAAGGCGCTTGTACCGCGATAACCCGGCTCAGCGGTTCTCACGGCAACGGTCGAGCCCCTTCAGTTCCTGAAGTTCGTCCCGACTCAGGTTCCCGCCAAAGTTCCGGTCCCGGCTCCGGCCCGGCATCAGCTTGGACAGCATCCGGCTGCCGGTCGCGTCTCGACCGCACCACCGTCAGGAAATCACGGGGAGTCGGGCTGCGGACGTCCCGAGGCGTCAAGCCAGTATGTGGAGAGCATCTCGCCCGGCCAAGTCGGCTGACGGACTTCACTTCGCGGTCCCATCTCCTTGAAGTAGGGCGCCAAATCGATAATCGGTGTCCCGTCGACGGCGTCAAGATCCGTCACCAGGAGATCCCGTCCCTCCACTTTCAGCAACCGCGGGTAGCTGGTCGCCAGCTGGTTGGGCCTCCGATGGTTGCGGTGGACAAACGTACCCGTCGCCGGCCACCTCGGATTTCCCCGTGGGCTGCGCGCGTGCAACTGGACGTCTTCCGGCTGCGCCATGTGGAAGCGCCACGTCACCGTCAGGTGGGAGAAGTCCTCGATGCCCTGCAATGTCTCGAGGGGGTACGCGTCGTTGAGTCTGATGACAGATTCGATCCCGCCCTGGTAGTCGTCCTGAACGCGAGTGTGGCCCCCGACCACCGTTGCAATCGACTCGACCTCGTACGTCGCCATTAGGAATCGTTCCCCTCACTCAGAATCTCGCATCCTGCAGCCGTCACGCGACGCAACGGGCCTGCTCCACGGTCAGCCTATGACCCGCAGCATCTCCCGTGCCCGGCGGTCCAACTCGGCAACGTGGCGACCTCCGCGTTGTCGAACGGGCGAGAGGTCGCTCTGCATGCGGACGATGACGTCACGGGCGCGGCCGGACTGGATGTCAGCCATGGCATCGAGTGCTCGCCCCCACGTGCCACATGCCTCATCGAGACGTCCTTGCTGGACCTGCACGGCGCCGAGGTAGCCGAGGGTCACGCTGTGGGTGCGGGCAAATTGCTGCCGACGGCGGGTGGCGACACTGTGCTGAAAGTGGCTCTCCGCGTCGAGGGGGTTGCCCAGGTCCCGGAGGGCGCAGGCGGTCTCGTGGGCGAGGGAGGCTTCCTGGAAGAAGCCGACGCGGTCGGGGGCGTCCTGGGTGTCGGCGTGTGCGAGGTCTTTCTCCGCGCGGCTGATGGCCGCGAGGGTGCCGGGGCGGTCGCCGTCGGCGGCCAGGGCGCGGGCGTGGACGATCGCGAGCAGAGCCTTCTCCCGAAAGCCGGCCTGGCCGTAGTGGGTGCGGGACATGGAGGCATCGGCCAGGTCGAGCGCTCTGCGTGGGAGCCCGAGGTCGACCGCCTGATGGGCAAGGGCGCGCAGGATGTGGCCGCCCAGTGGTCCGTCCCCGGCTTCGGCCGCGATGCGTGCTGCCAGGGTGAGGTAGCGCTGAGCAGTTCGGTGTTCGGATGCGTCGAACGCCATCCAGCCGGCGAGGTAGGTCATCTCTGCGACGGCCGAGTACGTGTCCCGGCGGTGCTGTTCGGTTCGGAAGCTGCTGCCCAGGAGCGGTACTGCTTCGTCGCGGAGATGGCCGGCCAGGGCGGAGCGTCCCGAGGCTCCACCGCGCTGTTGGTCGCGCGCGGAGTAGAAGGTGGTCAGGCTACGGACGTCGTCGATGTCGGCCTGGGTTACCCGGCGGGGAGAGACTGCTTTGCGCGTTGCCGCCGTGGCCGGGGCAGCTGCCCACCACGAGGCGGAAGGCAGGGCGAGGCCGGCGGCCGAGTATGCGGTGGTTGCCAGCAGCTTGCGTCGGTGCATGTCCAGATCGTCGCTTCCCAGCTCGGCCAGCACGGTCAGGGGGTCGACGCTCCAGTCGGAACTGCTGTCGGTCGTGCCTGTCGGCCCGTCTTCCAGTCCGAGGTCGGCCAGGGTGAGGAGGCGGCCGAGCCTGCGGGACAGCGTCTCACGCAGGATATGAGGCGCTCGTCCGCTGGGTTTGGTGCCCTGGACCCACATGGCGATGTGGGAGCGGGAGATGGCCTCCAGCTCGCGCGCACCGCTCTCTGCGGCAACGCGCGCGACCGCACCAGCGGCTTGAGGCTGGGACCAGCCCGCTTCGCGCAGGAGCGCGGCAAGGGCGGTGTTTCGCTCACGGGCCATGGACTGCCCCTCAGGTCCGGAATGATCTTTGACGCCTTTGACGGCCTTGACGGCCGCGCAGGCATACCCCTCGGAAGGGATTCGCGGTTCGCTCAACGTAGCGGCCGTATCACTCACCATGCACCTCGCTCGACGACAGTGCGTGGCGTCACTCGCTCAAGTTGCCTTGGAACGTACAGGAGTTGTGTCATGCGTCTTTTACTGGCTCCCCGTCGGGCGTCCCGCCGAAGCAGTGGCCCGGGCCGGAGAAGCCACCTGCTGGGTGAGGCGGGCCTGCCCCGGGACCAGACGGTTTCCGCGACGGAGACGGTGATGCTCGTACTGGGCAAGGACTCGCCGTTGCCCGAAACTGTGGCCGATGTGGAGGACCTCGCTCTGCGGCTGCGAGGACACGTCGGCCGGCTCGGAGCCCTGACTTCGTCGCGCGAGCCGACCCTGCTACGTGCGCAGCGGCTCTGCTCGGACGGTCTCCCCGATGGCTATGTGCCCAGCCGGGTGCATCTGGTCGAGCTGGCCACGGCGACCCAGGCGCTGATCACTGTCGTGCGCGCCCACGAGGTGGTCACCGCGACGAAGTCTCCGCGCCGACGGCGCTGGGGGAAGCCGCCGCTCAACATCCTGCGCGGCTCGGTCTTCGCGCTTGCCTTCGCCTGCTTGGTTCTCGCCGCATCGGTGTCCCGGAGGTGACCGTGTTCGGGGCAGTTTAAACGGCGCTGATTCTCAGCCCGACGGAGTGGCTGGTTCTCCAAGACGGCTGAGCAACCCGCCACACCGCGGGTCGAGGAATCTACGCCGAGGCAAAACAGACGCCCCCTGCGGTAGCTACCGAGTGCCTCCTCCCCATCATTGCTGGCTGCTGAGGCGGCCCGGACATCACCCCCGGTTTTGCGGGGTCTACGGAGATTCTCACGATGACGCGCCTTCCACGTATCGAGCAGTACGGCCTGATCGGCGACATGCAGACCAGTGCCCACGTCTGCGATGACGGGTCGATCGACTGGTTGTGCCTGCCCCGCTTCGACCGCCCGGCCGTCTTCGCCGGCCTGCTCGGCACGCAGGAACACGGCTCCTGGCAGATCGCTCCGGCCTCGCCTGCTGGCGAACCCGGCTCCGAAGTGGCCGCCGAGCGCCGGTACCGCGGTGACTCGCTCGTCCTGGAGTCGGTGTGGTGCACCCCGACCGGTTCGGTGCGGGTGCTCGATTTCATGCCGCCGCGCGACGGCGAGCCGCAGGTGATCCGGATCGTCGAGGGCTTGGCCGGCGAGGTGGAGATGGTCTCGGCCATGCGCCCGCGACCTGGATACGGCAGCGTCAGCCCGTGGATCCATGAGGTCGGCGGGCGCATGGTCGCGGAGGCCGGCGCGGACGCACTGTGGCTCGACACCGGTGTCCGGCAGGTGGAGAAGGACGGCGTCCTCGTCAGCGCCTTCGCCGTCGCGGGTGGTCAGAGCGTGGCGTTCGTGCTCAGTTGGTGCCCCTCCCACGCAGCCGCGCCGGAGATTCCGGATCCAGTGGCCGCACTCGCCGCGACGCTCGCCTTCTGGGAGGACTGGACGCGGGAATGCTCCTACGAGGGGCCCCACCGTGAGGCCGTGGTCAGGTCGTTGATCACGCTGAAGGCGATGACGTACGGGCCGAGCGGGGGGATTGTTGCGGCGCCGACCACGTCGCTCCCGGAGGAGATCCGCGGGGAACGACAGTGGGACTACCGTTTCACCTGGCTGCGTGACGCCTCCACCACATTGGCCGCGCTGTTGGGAACCGGCTACCGGCAAGAGGCGCAGGCATGGCGCCGATGGCTCTTGCGAGCCGTGGCCGGCGACCCGGAGAACCTGCAGATCATGTACGGAATCACCGCGGAGCGCGATCTGCGGGAACGGGAGCTGCCTTGGCTGCCCGGGTACGAGGGCTCCGCCCCTGTGCGGGTCGGAAACGGAGCGGCGAACCAGCTCCAGCTCGACGTGTACGGCGAGGTGATCGAGACTCTGTACCTCGCGCACGAGAGCGGCGTCGCCCACTGCGCCGACACCGCGGTGCTGCACCGGCGACTCGTCGAGCATCTGGCACAGCGGTGGCAGGAACCCGACGAGGGGATCTGGGAGATCCGCGGGGCACGCCAGCATTTCGTGCACTCCAAAGTGATGGCCTGGGTAGCGGTCGACCGCACCATCCGCCTAGTCGAAGCCGGCGCGCTCGACATGGACCTGGTCGCCCTGATCGAGCTGCGAGCGGCGATCCATCACGAGGTGTGTGCCAAGGGCTTCGACCCGGCGCGCAACACCTTCACCCAGTCGTACGGCTCCCAGGAACTGGACGCCTCCACTCTGCTTATCCCCAGCGTCGGCTTCCTTCCTCCCGACGATCCCCGTGTCATCGGCACCGTGGACGCGGTACGTCGGGAACTCTCCACGGCGGACGGACTCGTGCGCCGGTACCCGACCAGCGGCGACCACACCGGGGTGGACGGCCTGTCCGGCGACGAGGGCACCTTCGTCCTCTGCTCCTTCTGGCTCGTCGATGCCCTGTCCCTGACCGGCCGCCTCGACGAGGCGCGCAAGTTGTTCGACCGCCTCCTAGCCCTGCGTAGCGATCTCGGGCTCCTGGCCGAGGAGTACGACCCTGTGCAGCAGCGCCAGCTCGGCAACTTTCCGCAGGCGTTCAGCCACATGGGCCTGATTCAGAGCGCCCGGCTCCTTCAGCAGCTGGCGAACCACCCCTCCCAATCGGCAGACGGGAGCACGGTTTCGACGCCCCGCTCACGGACAGCAGCACGCCCCGAACCTGCACAGACCTGACACCGCAGCACGCCTAGCCATCCCACCCCTGACAAGGATTCCCATGCCTGACAGCGCCTTCCTGGCACGGTCGGCCACTCCCGGCCACCGCAGACTTCGGCCTTCACGGATCGATCCGATCACGCTGCACCGAGTCCGCCGGGCCGTGGCCGTGCCCTTGGTGCTCCTGGCCGCGCTGCTGGGCGCCGCCTTTGTCCTCTGGTCGATGTCCACAGCAGGTCCCGGCTGGCTCCTGGCCGGCCTTGTCTTCGGGTTGGCCGGAGTGGCGCTGGTGGCGGCTCGCGGAGCGCGAACGGTCGCTGAGGCCGTGCAGGCAGCCATGGAGGAGCGCCAGGCAACAGCGCTGACGGCGGTCATAGGGGCAGCGGCGGTCGTCGAGAAGTCGGTGCAGTGGTCGGCGGACGAGCTGTGCCGCGGAGGACGCCCGCCGCTACCGGACATGCGGGCACCGCAGTCGGCCAGTTCACCGAACGCCGAGATCAACAAGGCATTGAGCGCACTTCAGGGACAGGCCATCGCGTCGCTGATACGCGTGCATGAGGAGTCTCAGTCCGTCGTCCTCCTGGACGTGCTGCGCCGTCTGGCTATGCGGGAGCACGCCCTGGTCGGGAAGGCGCTTGAAGCACTGACTCAGCTGGAGATGCTGACCGACGATCCGGAGCTGCTGGCGAAGATCTTCGAGATCGATCACCTCGTGACGCGGATGCGTCGTCAGGTGGAGAGTACGGCGGTGCTAGGCGGGCAGTCCCTGCGCAGTGCGCGCCGACCTGTCCCCGTCACGACTGTGCTGCGCGGCGCGGTCTCCGAAGTGGTGCAGTATCCGCGTGTGGTGGTCGCGGCCGGGTCCGTGGGTGCTGAGCTGGGCCTTCCGGGACATGTCGGCCCGGACCTGACGCACCTGCTGGCCGAGCTGATCGAGAACTCGTGCGAGTGCTCCGATCCGGCAGCGAGGGTGACCGTACGTGCGCAGCGGGTCTCGAATGGGCTGGCGATCGAGGTCGAGGACCGGGCCATCCCTATGCATCCGCAGGCCCGCGCGCAGATGAACCACTTGCTCATGGCCCCGAATGAGGTCGACGTCAGCGGCCAGGTGCGAGAGGGCCGGCTCGGTCTGCTGGTCGCCGCGAAGATCGCCCAGTCACACGGGCTGTCCGTCCTCCTGCAGGAGAATGTGACAGGAGGAACCACCGCCCTGGTCGTCATACCGGCCCGACTCCTCGTAGCTATTACTCCCCTCGGGGACACGAGCGCCCGCCACCGCGAAACACATCCCTCCGCACCCCCGTCACGGCGAGCCGCTGCAATAACCGACGCCTCGGCGGGTCAGGCCAGACGCCCGACCGTCACAGGGGCACCGTCAGCCGGTGAAGCGGATCACCCTGCTCCTGTGCCCGTCCTTCCCCGGCGCACTCGTCAGACGGGTTCGTTCCGTCCGCCGCACGAGGGAGAGCAAGCCCCCGCGACTGCGGCGAGGCCCGGACTCGCCGGCGCCTTCCGCAAAGGCATGCAAGCCGGCGGGAACGCCAGCTCGCCCCCCGATGCGGCCGGGCAGACCAGGCACTGACACGCATCCATCCCGCATTCCCGCGGCCCCGGACATATCCGACGGCCCTCCCTCCTCTGGAGTGATACCCATGAGCACCCACCCTGAGATGACCAACGTGGCCGGAGGCGCCTCCGCGCCGGAGCTGGAACGGACGGCGAGCGGTAGGCGGAGCGACATGCTCTGGCTGCTGAGGCATTTCGCCGCCGAGGTTCCGGGCGTCACTCACGCCGTTCTGCTGTCGCGGGACGGGCTGCGGCTGCTGGACAGCGACGTCGACAAGGACTGGGCAGACGAGCTGTCGGCCGCCATCGCCGGAATGGCCTCACTCGCGGCGAACATCACCGGCCCCACGCACCAGAAGCGGCCGGCCAGGCAGGTCGTCATCGAGCGAGACGACTGTCTGTTCTTCATCCAGAGCGCCGGTCACAGCACAGCTTTCGACCACCACCCCGGCAGCCGCGGCGTGGTGGACACAATCCTCGCTGTCGTCGCCACCACGGACGCCGATGCGGGCAACGTCGGATTCGAAACAGCCCGGCTGGTACAGAAGTTCGCCCCCCACATGCAGATCCCCGTCCGCGTCGGCACCGAGGAGGAGATCCGGTGAGCACACCCGGCGAAGCGGCCGAAGATCTCACGTTCGTGCGGCCCTACACGCTGACGCGCGGTCGCACCCGGCCCAAGCACCTCCTGAGCCTGGAAACTGTGCTGGATGCCGGCACCGGACGGCCCGGCCCGGGCCAGACCGAAGAATACGAAGAGATCTTCGCCCTGTGTCGGGAGCACCGGCGGTCGGTGACCGAGCTGGCGGGCCGACTCCACCGCCCCGTCACCGTCGTCAAGATCCTCGTCTCGGACCTCCTGGACGCCGACGCCCTCGTCATCCCCGTCACCGCCCCCTATGCCGCGACGGACACGGACGCGGACGCACGCCCCTCCACACAACTGCTGGCGGCCCTCTCTACGGCCCTGAAAAGGAAGTGGCCCGATGCCATCGCCTACCCGCAAGCCGGATGACCCCGTAGGAGGGCCGTGGACTGCGTCGCACCCGCATACCGGTGCACCAACCGTGCTGAAGGTCGTGATCGCCGGAGGCTTCGGAGTAGGCAAGACCACCGCCGTGGGCGCGGTCAGCGAGATCACCCCGCTGAGCACCGAGGAGTACCTGACCGAGGCGAGCGCGGACGTGGACAGCCTGGAGGGCGTCGAGGCGAAGCAGACCACCACTGTCGCCTTCGACTTCGGTCGCCTCAGCCTGCCCGGCCCCAAGCCCTTGGAGCTGTTTCTGTTTGGCACGCCCGGCCAGGACCGGTTCGTCGACCTCTGGTATGACCTGGCCCGCGGCGCCGTCGGGGCGATTGTCCTGGTCGACACCCGCCGCCTGGAAAGCAGCTTCACCCCCGTCAGCTTCTTCGAAGACATCGGCCTGCCCTTCGTCGTGGCGATGAATGAGTTCGACGGAGCACATCGCCACCGCCCTGAAGACGTCCGCGCCGCCCTCGAACTTCCCTCTTCCGTACCGGTGGTCCCCTGTGACGCCCGCGATGCGATGAACGTCGCCGGCATCCTGCTGACCCTCGTCGACCACGCCGTAAAGAACACAGCAGGCACAGCTCAGCCCACACCCACCACCACCCTCCAGGACGCCTGATGTCATATGTGAACAAAAACCCCTACCCAGTAGTGCAGGACGCTTCGCCCGCGCTGCCCTTGCCGCAGCGCGGCATGCGGGACACCTCCCAAGGGCTGTCCCTCCCGGCCGGTGCGTCCATAACCGGCCCGCAGGCCCAGCGAGTGACCGAACTGACGCAGCGGTATGAGCTGCTGGAGCGCCTGGGCGTATCCACCGTTGCCAGCCGGGATTTCGACGAGCTGGCGCGCGACATGGCCGAGCAGGCAGGGTTCCTGTACGGGTTCGTGAATCTGTTCCTGGAGGAGCAGACCTTCGTGGGGCTGCACCAGCCGCCCGCGGACAGCGGGTACGTCATTGTGGGCCGCACCATGAGCCACGATCACGGCTGGTGCCCGGAGGTCGTGGCCCGCAAGAAGGCCCTGCCGCTGCATGACGTGCACGCCAGTCCGCGCTTCAGCGGCAACCACGTGGTCGACGCGGTCGGAATCCGCTCGTACTTCGGCGCACCGCTCATCCACGACAGCGGCACCGTGCTGGGCACGGTCTGCGTCATCGACCCGGAGAAGCGGCCCCTGAGTGAGGCCCGACGGCTCAGAGACATCGTCATCAACGCCGGCACACAGGTGATGGACCACATCGCCCATACGCCCGTCCGCTAGACGCCTTCCACCGCCCCCACCCGGGAGCCGCAAGCGATCCCCGGCCGCTCCACCGCGCGACCTTCACCCAGGGAGAGGGAGACGACCATGACCGCCACACCCACCGCGCCACCTCCGGCGCTGCGCCCCTATCTCACCGCCCGCCACGAACGGCTGTGGAACGAAGCGGACGCCTTCGCCGCCGAGCACGTCGCGCCGCGCGCCGTACGGATGGAGGCCGCTCCGGGCAGGGTGGAGCGCAAAGTCGCCGATCTGATGGCCGCTCGGCGGTGGTTTGCCATCACCGTCCCGGCAGCGTACGGCGGTCTGGGCGCCGGCCATGTGGCCAAAACGGTCCTGATCCACCGCATCGCCTGCGTCTCGGCGGCTGCCGCAGCCATCTTGCAGGCCACCCTGATCCCCGTCGGTGCCCTGCTGCACTTCGCCACCCTGGAGCAGAAGGTCCGCTGGCTGCCGCAGGTGGCGGACGGTTCGCTGCTTCTGTCGATCGCCGTGACCGAACCGGCCGCCGGCGGGCACATCGGCGGCATCGAGACGACCGCCGAGCGCACCGGCAGCCAATGGGTGATCACCGGCACCAAGGCCCACATCGGCAACAGCCACCTCGCCGGAGCCCACCTCGTCGTCGCCCGGACCGCCGAGCCCGGCGTACGTACCCCGCAGGCGCTGACCGCTTTCATGGTCGAATCCGGCCGCCCCGGGCTCTCCGTCTCCGACCACCGTCCCGCCCTTGGCCTGCACGGCTTCTCCACCGGCCACCTCGACCTCGACCAGGTCCGCGTCCCCGCGGACAACGTGATCGGAGAGATCGGCCAAGGACTGAGCGTGGCGCAGAGCAGCAGCATCCTGTACGGCCGTCCCAATTTGGCCGCCGTCAGCCTCGGCATCCACGAAAGGGTCGTCGCCACCACGACTGCGCGCCTCAATGCACGCCCCCGCTACCAGGGCGCCCTGTCCGATCTGCCGGTCCTGCGGGGGCGGGTCGGTGACATGGAAGCCCGCCTGCGTGCCGCACGCATCCTGGCCTACCAGTCCGTACACCTTCTCGATCAGGGCTTGTCCTGCGACGCCGACCTGATCAATGCGAAGTACCTGGGCCATCAGTGGGCCATGCAGTCAGTTCAGGACGCCATGGAACTGCACGGTGCCCAGGCTCTGGACCGCGACTACGTCCTCCAGCGCCTGTGGCGCGACATCCAGCACACCTACCCTCCGGCCGGGACCGGTGAAGTCCAGCGCATACGCCTTGCCGACGCCGCCTTCGACGAAGACCACATCCAGTGGTCCGAACGCCTCGCCGCCGAAACCGCCCAGGCACAACCCGATCCCACCGCCGCATGAACCCCCGCGCGCGGCACCCCGTGAATTCCCACCGCCGCGCGCGGGCCCGTGTCGCCGGCCCCCGTCCCCCGCGGGGGCCGGCGACACCCTTCCAGCGACCGTCCTGCCCCTCAAGCTCGCCTAGCCGCCACAGCGGTGGAACACCCCTGCGGCTGCCCTCCCTTGGACTCCGGACATGACAACCAACGCACCGATCACACCCTTAAATCCCACTCGTCAGCGCGTCGCTCAACACCTCATGAACGGCCTATCCCCCAGGGACATCGCCACGCAGACCGGACTGACGGACCACACCATTCGCCAGTACGTTCGCGATATCCGGGCGAGCGTCCACTGCCCGCCCCGTTGTAAGCCCCCGGTGCTCGCGCACTTCCTGCTCGCAGCTCAGCAGGTCACCCCACCCCCGACGGGCCAGCCAGCGCCCGATCTCAGCCCGGAGCAACGGCTGCTGCTGCACGCGGTCGCTGAGCACAGCACCCCCCGTGACATCGCCCTCGCCGCAAAGATCGCCCCTGCCGACCTCCGATCCGCACACGACGAACTGCTCGACAAGACCGGGGCGGTCGATGCCACCCAGCTCGTGACCCTTGCCCACGCGGGGGGCCTTCTGGGTAATCGGACGACCGGCACAGTGGAGAGCGGAGCGAGCCGTTGAACACCTCACCCACTTCCGCGGCCACCACGCCATCCCCCACACCCCCACATCAGCGCACGCCGGAGTCACCAGCCGTGTACGAGATACGGACCCTGTGCACGGGCGCCGAACGAAAGGAGGCCGCAGCCCTCGTCCAGGAGCGCCATCGCTGGCTCACTGTGCGCGGCCTGCCGATGCCCGCCCGAGCCGACTCCCCGGCCCTGTACCGCGACCCGCAGGCGTGGCCTGCCGGATTGTTCGAGGGCGGGCTGTTGCTGGCCTGCATGATCCCGCAGCTCGCACCCGACCTCGGATGGGGCGAGGGCCCGTGCCTCTACCTGGGCAGCGTCCACACCTTGCCCGACTGCTCCGACGACACCGTCCGGCTGATCACGCTGTGGGCCTCTGACTTCGCCGCGCGGCTCGACGTACCGCTCGTGCGGGCCGAGGCCCTGGCCCGCAGCCCCCTTGACGTTGACCCGATCGCCCCCTTCCTTCGTCGGCTCACCGACATGGGCTGGGAGGTGCGGGACCCAGGGATCGGCCGGGACGGTGAGCGAGTCGCTCGCCTCGAACTCGCCGCCGAGCACCGGCCTGGGCTGAGCGCACTCATCGGCTGCCATGTGCACGATCCTCAGCCCGCCGCAGGCAGCTGGTGCGTCACATGACAACCACCGAACCGCTGCGGCCGGACCTCGCCCGAGAACTCATCGCCCGCGCCGCGCAGTCGGCGGAGCGCCGGGCCAAACGCCTACGGAACTACCTTGATGCCGTGCAGCTCGGCCAACACCGCCACGCTGACCACGCCGACACCAAGGTGCTGCGCCAAATCCTGAGCGAGTATGACTGGCCCGGCCACCGCCTCGTCGGCGCCGATGCGGCACGTGCCGCATGGAGCCTCGCTCTTCACGCCGACGACGAACCAGATCTCCAGCGGGCGGCCACCACCCTGTTAGATCGGGCAGTGCAGGACGGCGACGCGCGCATCCAGCACTGGGCTCACCTCCACGACCGCGCACTGGTCAACAGCGGTCACCCGCAGGAGTTCGGGACCCAACTGCGCCTCAAGGCAACAGCGGTTGCGCTGTGCCCGCTGCGTGCGCCGGAGTCCGTGGACCAGCGAAGGGCCTCCGTGGGACTGTCACCAAGCGCCGTCGCCCTGGAAACGGTGCGCCGTCGGTTCGCCCCGGATCGCCATGCCACCGACTCCTCGACCGTCGTGCTCGCGCAGGTCGCATGACCCAGCTAGTCCAACCCACTCCATCGCTCCGACTCACCCCAGAGCCCACTCACCTGAAACGGACCGTTGACGTATGAAGCTCTCCACCGCTGTTCTCGCCGCCGGCGCTGCCGTCTCCCTCACCACTGCCGCGGTCGGAGCTGCCAGGCTCCGGCAGGACGCGCGGCACCAGGGCGAGCGGAACGAAGCGATCGTTGCGCGGAACCAGCTCGACTGGTTGGCGCAGCTGTCCACCAATCCCGGCCTCGCCAAGCTCTGGGCACCCGAGGACATGGACGTCCAGGAGTACATGCAGCTACTGCAGGCCAACCAGCTCATCTGCTCCCTCAGCCTGCGCGACCGATTGGGCTTCGTCCGCGACGAAAGACTGCCGTTCTTCGCCTCGATGGTCATGAACAGCGACGTCTACAGGCGGTACTGGGCCCGTTTCGGAGACTTTCGCGCCCAGGAGGCTGAGGGCGACGAGCGTGCCGAGCGTTTCGCGGACGCCCTGAGCCGGGCCGCGCAAGCCCATTCGCACGAACACCCCGCAGCCGCCTGAAGAAGTGGCTGCCTCGTCCTGCCGCAAGCAGCCTCGCCCACAACTCGCGAAGGAAACTGATGGACTTCAGTGCTGTTCCCCTACCGCCCGGCGATTTCACCATCGGAAAGACGTTCAGCTTCGAGGCTGGTCACCGGCTTCCCGGGCTGCCGGACGAGCACAAGTGCTCGCGCCAGCACGGACACAGCTATGAGGTCGAGGTCATCCTCACCGCCTCTGCGCTGGAGGAGCCCGGATTCGTCACGGATTTCGGGGCGCTCGCTCCGTTCAAACGGTTTTTGGACGTCGAACTCGACCATCACAACCTGCACGAGATTCTTCCCTTCGAACCGACCTCGGAGCGCCTGGCCCAGTTCCTGACCGGCTGGTTCATCCAGAACCTTCAACCCACCGTCCCCGGCCGCCTGGTCGCCGTCCTGGTCCGCGAGACCCAGAGCAGCTGGGCCCGCTTCGATGTGGAGGGACAGTGACCGCATCCGAAACGATCACCGACGAACCGACGGCTGACGCAGGCGAATCCCGCCTGATCATCGCGGAGTGCTTCGGCGTCGAGGTTCCAACCTTCCAGGGCGAGGGACCGAGCTGCGGACACCCGGCGCTGTTCATCCGCCTGTCCCGGTGCAACCTCACCTGCGTGAAATGCGACACGAAGTACACCTGGGACTGGTCTAGGTTCGACCCGCGCAAGGAGTCGACGAAGCGGTCCGTGGCGGACCTGGTGGCCTGGGCGCAGTCCTCGCCGGTCGGGCTTGTCGTGATCACCGGCGGCGAGCCGTTGATCCAGCAGGCGCGGCTGGTGCCTCTCGTGCGGGGGCTGACAGCAGCCGGCAAGCGGGTCGAGTTCGAGACGAACGGCACCATCGCGCCCGCTCCCGAGCTGATGGCCGACGGGATCCGGTTCAACGTCTCGCCCAAGCTCGCCAGCTTCGGCGTAGAGGAGACCAAGAGCATCGTCCCCGCCGCGCTGGAGTCGTTCGTGGCCTCCGGGCGGTCGGCGTTCAAGTTCGTCGCTTCCACGGTGGTTGACCTCGACCGGATCGCTGAACTGGCCGACGCCCACCGGCTCGCACCGGTGTGGGTAATGCCGGAGGGCACCACCCCCGAGGCGATCACCGCGACCACTCGGGTCCTCGCGGACGCGGTCGCGGCCCGGCACTGGCACTTCACCACCCGGCTACACGTGTTGGCCTTCGCGGACGCCCGAGGCCGCTGACCGCACGCGCCACCATGCCCATCCGTTCCCCAGTCCCCGGAAACGAGAGACGCCCATGACGACCTCTATCGCCAGCCCGGCTGTGGTGCCGCCCGCCGCCGCCCCCGGGCCCACTGCGGCCATCGACACCGGCCGGGTCGCCGGCCTGATCCACCAGCTCTTGGTCGAGCTGGGCGAGGACCCCGCCCGCGAGGGGCTGACCGGCACTCCGGACCGCGTAGCGGCCTGGTGGAACGCCTTCCTGTCCCCGGACGGCGCAGCAACGGCCACCTGCTTCACCGAGTCCCAGTTGGGCGGTCAGCTGGTCATCGTGGGCGGCATGAGCGTGTGGTCGCTCTGCGAGCACCACATGCTGCCCATGAACTTGCAGGTCACGGCCGGATACGTGCCGGACGGTGAGGTGGTGGGCCTGTCGAAGTTCGGCCGGATCGCCCAGCACTTCGCTGGCCGACTGCAGGTCCAGGAACGCTTCACCCGCCAGGTCGCCGAATACCTGGGCGGCGTGATCGGACACGAGGACGTCGCCGTCACCGTGCGCGGCGTGCACCTGTGCATGAGCATGCGTGGCGTACGGATGGAGGAGGCCCGCACCACCACTGTGCACTCGGGCGGGCGCTTCGGTACCGACCTCGTCCTTTCCCAACAGTTCCTCACCCTCACCACCGGCCTGTGGGGGGCGCGGTGATCGCCAACACCGGCATCGACTTTTCCGTCATCGCTCCGCCTGCCTACCTGGAGCACTTCGTCGCCCAGGAGCCCGCCCGCGTCCACCACGTCGCCGCCCAGCGCGTGCTGTCCGACGAGATCTACAGGGGCTTCTTCGCTCGCGAGGCCGAGCGTGGTGCCGAGATCATCGTCGACAACGGGCTCTTCGACCTCGGCTACGCCCTGCCGGCGGAAAGCCTTGTCGAAGCCGCGCTGGCGGTGTCAGCGAGGGAGATCATCCTGCCGGACGTCATGCGGGACGGGGCCGCGACCTTGAAGGCGAGCGAGAAGGCCGCGCGCGAGATCCGGGAGCTGTCCGGCAATGCATTCCGGCTGTGCGCGGTACTGCACGCTGGGGACGATGACGAATGGCTGCGCACCTACGACGCCTTCGTGACCAGCGACTGGGCCGGGGCCATCGCCCTGCCGGCCTCGCGTCGACCGGACCCCGACGAGCAGTTGTGCCGCACCCGCTGGTTGGCGACCGCCTACCTGCAGGACCACGGCTTGGTCGACGATCTGCTCGTCTACCGGCTCCTCGGTCTGGGCCGGACCGGGCACCTGGAGCTGATCGAGCAGCGCGAGCACGAGTGGATCTCCTCCGTGGACGGCGCGGCCCCGGTCATCCTCGGCGCAATGGGCGTCGCCCTGTTGCCCGAAGGGCCTTACGAGAAGCCGTCCACGCCCCGGATCGAGAAGCTCGGCCCGATCTCCGAGGACCGGTTCGGCCTCATTCGGAAGAACATCTCCGTCGTCCGCGCGGCGGCCGGCAGCACCGTGACGATCGCCGAGGAGCACCGATGAGCCCCTTACTGGCCGACCCCGCCCCCGGGCTACTGCGCGCCGCCCCGATCGAGCCAGCCGGGCACACCATGACCCACGCGAGGCTGCTGCGCTATCTGGAGATCAAGGTCCACCACCTCATCCAGGACCAGAACTGGGACAGCATCCGCGTCATCGGCGGCTACGACCGCACAGCGGTGGTCTCCCGGTACGAGAAGACCGGGAAGCTGTTCAACATCGAGCGGCCCACCGCGGAGGTCCACGGCCGTGACCTCGTCGTCAAGGCGTTCCCTGGAGCCGACTACGTCCAGCACTACGCCCTGATCATCGCCACGTACCTGGCCATGACCGGCCGCCCGGCCGACACCGTCACCTATCAGCCGCCCGATCAGGAGGAGTGCCGAACGGCGCTCAACGCGCTTGACCTGGAACTTGACGGCGACCTGGTGGTCGTCGGCTGGGGCCTTCAATACCTCGCTCCCGAGAACGGAGTCTGGACCCGGGGGCCCGGCTACGCGTGGCAACGCACCGAGGTCGCCGGCCGTCGTGTCGTCTACCTCGGGTTCCTCCACAGCATCTGGGGAGACGTGGCCGGACGGGTCGTCGCCCGGCTTGCCGAACTCGGCGCAGGCGATGTCGTCTACGTCGGCAAGGTCGGCTCGCTGACCCCGGGCGTCGAACCGAACACCTGGCTGGCGACCGGTAACACCAGCCTGGTACGCGGGGCGATGGTGAGCTGGGACGACTTCTTCGGCGACTACACCGCCGCCTGCGAAGGGGTGCGCAGCGGCCTGCACGTCTCCTCCCCGTCGATCCTGCTGGAGAACTGCGACTGGCTTCTCCAGCACACCGCCTCGTATGCCTTCGTCGACCCGGAGATCGGCCCCATGGGGGCGGCGGCGCGCCAGGCGGGGATCAGGTTCGGTTACCTCCACGTCATTTCCAACAACCTCGCCACCCACTTTGCCGCCGACCTGTCCAATGAGCGTCACAGCGACGTCCTGCGCCAGCGCGCCGTCCTAGTGGACCGCATCCGCACCATCATCACCGGCCGCCTGACCTCCAGCCCGACCCACACCCTGGGAGAATCCCGATGACGGCGAACGCGCCGACCACCCCCGCAGCCGGGAAGTTGATCACCTTCGTCGGCGGTGACGGGGCCGGCAAGTCCACCCTCGCTGCCCGCCTACACCAGGCCCTCAACGACGCCGGCCACACGGCAGTCCTCATCGGCAAGCACAGCACCGACGTCCCCCAGGACCCGGAGCTGTCCGCCTACCTCGACCGCCTCAACGAGCTGGTCTACCGGCGCGACGCCCGCGTTGCCCAGGCATGCGGCGACCACTACTGGCTGCTGGCCCTGGCCTCCTGGTACACCCTGCAGGACCGGCTCGTCATCCAGCCGGCCCTCGCCGCGGGCACCCACGTGATCCTCGACAACGCGCACCACAAGATCCTCGCCCGGTACGCCGCCAACCCCCAGGTCCCCGCCAGCCTGTGTGAGCAGGTCTTCGCGCATCTGACGAAGCCGGATCTGGTGTTCTTCCTGAACATCGGCGCCCACGAGGCGCTCGTCCGCAAGGGTTCGTTCACGTCCCTGGAGGCCGGCCACGCCGGCGGCGGTGACGAGGACTTCATCCGCTACCAGGACACCGTCCTGGACCAGATGCGCGGACAGGCGCAGCGAGGTACCTGGCTGACGCTGGACGTCGCCCCGTTGGACCGCGACCAGGTCTTCAAGGCCGCTGCCGCTGCCCTGGCCGACCGTCTGCACCTGACCGTCTGACCCGGCCCTCCCGCCCCGATCGACAAGGAACGCGCCATGGACCAGGCCCTGTCAGCCAGCGGAACATACGTCTGCCACGGCATCACCTGGGCGAGCGGAGACGCCCGTCTTCTGCTCGCCCCTGTGACCGGCGGGCCACTTGTCTACGCCCCGGTCATGGGCAGGCGCCTGGGTTACCAGGTGAGCAGTACCGGCCGGTGGTGCACCGGCCGGTACCGGTTCGCCGACCGCGTCCGCGTCGAGGCAGTCGCCTGCCCTGACCGGGCCCCGGCCGAGGCCGGCGGCCAGTGCGCGGCCTGCGCCGGCCGGGACGACTTCCGCTTCGCCCACCGATTCCACTCGGGCGGGCACGTTCCTGACACCCTGGCGGCCTACATGGCCCAGCCGCACTGGCTGTACCTGGCGACGTTCGCCAATGGCACCACCAAAATCGGCACCGCGGCCGAACCCCGTAAGCGCTCCCGCCTCGACGAACAGGGCGCGCTGATCGCCACCTACCTCGCACGGAATCCTGACGGCCGCGCCGTGCGATTCCTGGAGGATGCCCTCACCCGCCGCCTCGGCCTGGCGCAGACCGTGCGAGCCGCGGCCAAACTGACGGCCCTCGCTGAGCTGCGCGACCTCACCCCGGCCCGCACCGCCCACCAGCAGCACCTCGACCGCGCCACCGAGGCCCTGAGCGGCCTGAACGTCCCGGCCACACCGGAGCCGTGGACACCGCCCGGCGAAGGTGACCTGCTGCGGACGCCGGAGACCGGGCGCGCCTTGTACCCACACGACCCGCGCTCCGGTGAGCACGGGCTGACGGTGCTCTCCTGCCTCGGCTCCCAAGTCCTCGCCACCCTCGACGACGACGGTGAACAACTGCCCTACCTGCTCGACCTCGGCACCCTCAAGGGCCGGCGCATCGTCCTCGGCGCCCAATTCTCCTCACCGCCCGCCGCCGTACAGTCCGCGCTCTTTTGACCCTGCCCGAACGCCCGGCCTGCACTGCCGGGCCGCCCCGAGAAGCGAGGCCACAGCAACATGGCACCCCAGGACGCCATCCTCGGCTGGGACGAGGACAGCAATGCCGAGGCATACAACGCCTTCACCCGCGACCACTCCATGTACGACGCGACCAGCCGCGACCTCGCCCGCCGAGGCCAACTGGCCAACGCCAGCCTGGTGGTCGACCTGTGCGGCGGCGCCGGCGCGACCGCCCGCGCGATCCTCGACCTGATCCCCGCCCGCGCCCGGGTCGTCTCCACCGACAACGCCGCCGCGTTGCAGCGTGTCGGCCGCCGCACCCTGACCGACGCCCGCCTGACCTGGATCACCGCCCGAGCCGAACGGCTCGCCGACCACCTCCACACTGGCAGCGCCGATGCCGTGGTGTGCAACTCCGCAATCTGGAAAACCGATACCGCCGCAGTGTTCGCGGCCGTCGCGCACATCCTGCGCCCCGGCGGGCACTTCGTCTTCAACATCGGCGGCGGCTTCGCCGGCGTCCGGCACCCCGACGAACTGTCCGCCCGCATCGGGCCTTCCCTCAACGCCCTCATCCGCCAAGTCGCCGCTGAGGCCCACGGATACATCCCACCGCCTCGCGACGCCGACAGGCCACCGAAGCTGCCGCTGGAGACAGTCACCACGCAGCTGACCGCGGCGGGACTGACGGTCGTCGGCACAGAGGTCACCGCCCAGCACAGCACCATGGCCGAAAAGAAGGCGTGGCTGTCCATCCCCGTCTTCGCGCGGCCCGAGGGCGACTTCACCCACGCCCAGCGGATGCAGATTCTCGACACCGCCTACGCCATGACCACCCCCGATGCCGCGGCCGTGACGAGCTGGCTCGTCGTCGCCGCCCAACGGCCGGAGGCCGCCGCATGACCCCGGCAGCCCCGGCTCCCGGCGGCAGGATCCGCCTCTGTGACCACGCAAGCGTCGGGGTACTGATCTCCTCCCCGAGCGGCCTCCTGGTGTTCGAGCGGGCGACCCCTCCGGCCGGAATCGCCCCGGTCGCCGGCCACATCGACCAGCATGGCGGCCCCGAGCAGACGGCGCGCAACGAGGTCTCCGAAGAGGTCGGTCTCACCGTCACCCACCTGCACCTGCTGCTGGAGCAGTGGCGGCCCAACCAATGCCGCCGCACGCCCAGTGGCCCGGTCGGCCACCACTGGTGGATCTTCCAGGCCGAGGTTTCGGGATCGCTGTGCCCCTCGGCAAGGGAGGTCCGCACCCCCCGGTGGATCCACCCCGACCAGCTGCAGCTACAGGCGCAGCGGACCGCCGCGTACGCCAACGGGTGCCTGGGCCGTAAGGAGTTCGAGCGCGAACCCGGCCTGGAGCCGGTGTGGTGCCGCTTCCTGCACGACCTTGAGCTCGTCACTCTGCCCGCGGCCGACCTCGATCGGATTGAGGCCGTCCTGTGAACGGCGACCCAGGACATACCTCAGCGGGAGCCGACCGCCCGGCCAGCTGCCAGGCGGCGAGCGTGCGCACGGATCCGCTCGCGGTCCTCTGGGAAGACGCTGTCCCAGTCGCTGTCCAAACGGAGCCATGCCGCCGGCTGGTTCTGCTCCCCGGCGAGCGGTACGTCGCGTTCGGCGACCGCGGCATAGGACAGGCCCAGCGTCGGAGACCAGTCGGCCCGGTAGGAACGCACCGCCACAGCTACGGGCTCGGGCAGCAGCTCGCAGCGCAGGCCGGTTTCCTCCAGCAGCTCTCGTGCCGCCGCCGCACGCGGCGCCTCGCCCGGCTCAACCTTGCCGCCAGGCGGCACCCATCCACGCACGCGGTGCTTGACCAGCAGGACGTGCTCGAAAGCGGGGTCGGTGACCCACACCTCGGCCGCCAGCGGCTCCATCGGGTGCTGGCGGGCTTCGTCCAGCCAGGCCCGTGCACCGTCGAACTCCCATGCGGCGAGGCGGGCATCCACAACAGCCTCGTCCAAGATCATCTGACCGACTTCACCATGATTCACCCGTCCCACCCTAGGCCGACGAACTGGCCGGACGTCGCAGCGACGAGCAGGCAGCCATCCGGGGGTGTGCGGCCGACCCGGTGGCCCCTCCGGGCAGCAGGACGATCACCCGTGGCGCTCACTTCACACGAAGGAGTCCAGCATGCACGATGAGCAATACTTGGGCTGGGGGGCCTGGGTCGTCCTCGGCGGTGTCCACCTCCTCAACCGCACCGCGCCACGGCGCCCAGACGAGCCGATCGTGCTCGTACGAGTGCCACCGCAAGAGGTGTGCAGGCCGGCCACCACCGTGGTCGTCCGCTGGAACGCGCTGGGGCCGTGCTTAGCCGAAACGCTGCACCCCGGCGGCACCCGGCTCGGGACGGCCAGGATCGACGGCGGCGAACTGTTCCCTGACACCATCGCCGGCCCCGCCCTGCGCGGTCTGGTCGGCACCGAGGCTGCCCCCGGCCTGGTGCCGCTGTGCTACCTGGCTGAACACCCCAGCGGCGGCTATCACGCGTACGCGCAGATCCGCTTCCACCCCGAGGACGCCTGCTTCGTCCGCACTACCCGAGAACCAGTCGGCCACGGCCCGGTCGAGGAACTGCGCTGGCTCGAGCCCATGCTGACGGCGCACGCGGAGTCAGGCACGGCGCTCAACAACCACCTGCGTTACTTCCGCAAGCACTTCTCCGGCACCGAGCTGGAGTTCAAGTACACCCTCGACCCGGCACCGGACATCTGGGCCGCGTCCATGGAACTACTCAAGGCACTACGCGACGGCAAGCTGGAAGGCTGCCGTCCGGAGTACCGGGAAGAGTTCCAGATCCACCACACCGAGAACCATCTGTTCGACGTCACTGGCCCCGAGCCCGAGATCGGCTACGCCTCCTTCATCCCCACCGTCACCGCCGGGCACGTGCTCAAGCGGAAGTGGTTCGCCGAGGACGCCTTCGCCCGCCGCGAGGAACTCACCCCCGGCCTCGACATCACCCCCGACCGCTTCGAGGCGTTCCTGCGCGAAAACCTGGGCCTCCAGGTCCGGGCCATGCCGCCCTTCCAGCGCGTCCGCTACGACATCCAGTGCGAGTCGATGCGCACCGGACACGTCTACGGCATCTTCCTCGACCGCTGCGCCCTCCTGACGGCCCCCGAGGTGGTGCTCTCCCAGTGCGAGCTGGAGTATCTCCGCTCGCGCAGCATCCTCGACCACGACCAAGACGAGGTCCTCATCGAGATGAAGCGGATCGACATCTGGCTCTGCGATTACCTCGCCAGCCACGGCTGGGCAGCCGAGCACACCTTCTACTCGAAACGCAGCTTCCTTCGCGAGGCCATCGCCCTCCGCCCGGATCTCGCCACGCCATGACCGACCAGGCGGCCCCCGGCAATCCCCCGCAGGAGGTACCGCAACCCACATGAGTGATCGAACACAGCATCACAACCCGCCCCATCCGGCCACATAAGGAGAGGACCCACTATTCGAAAACAGGTTCCAGAATTCGCCCGCTTCCACCCGTTACGGCGACAGCAGACCCGCCGTTACCCGATCACCTGTCCGCATCCGCCCCGAGGAGCTCGCATGCATCCTGTACGCCGCTCTACGCTCGTTCATCCCGCGTTCGAAAACGCCGCTGCCTCCTCGGGTGTCAGCCTTCCCCTCGCCTCCGACCGCGCCGCCGGCGAACCGCTCAACCACGCCGCATGGCGCGAAGCGGAAGAAGAGACGGGGGTCTGCATCAGCGTCGAGCAACAGGAGTTCTGCGGCCTCATTGACCACCATGAATCCGCGGACGGCCCGGACCTGATAACCGCCACCTTCGCCGCCCAGTCGTGGGCGGGCGAGCCGCACAATGCCGAGCCGGACAAGCACGAGGGCTTGTTCTGGGTGTCGATGGAGAAGCCCCCGCCGGACTGCCACCCGTACACCACCTCCATCTTCCACATGATCACTCACGGCCCGTCCTCCCGGGCTCTGAACCGGCCGACGCAGGGAGGCAGCGAGTGAAGCGATTCTTCGGCAAGGTCCGCATGGCGGAGCCCCAGGTATCCGAAGCAGAACGCGAACTCTTCGGCGGGCCGTTGCGCTACGACATGGGCTGGTCCCAGCATGAGCACGCGGGCCTGGACTTGACCATGCGCTCCGCGCTGCGCCAGATGCCCAGACTCGTCGGCGCCGCCCTGCGGATGGCCTGGAGCGCGGATCGCCGCGCGCTCGTGGCAGTGGCAATCAGCGAACTCGGCCAAGGCATCGCCGCCGCGATCGGCCTGCTTGCCATCAACGCGGTCATGCACGCGCTGTTAGGGGGCGGAGACGCTGTCGAGCGGCTGCACGCCTTGCTGCCGGGACTGGTCGCAGCCGCAGGCGTCGCCGTCGTGAACTCCGCCCTGGCCGGCTGGTCGACCTCTCGGGCCGGCCGCCTGGAGCCAAAGGTCGAGCGAATCGCCACCACCCAGTACCTGGCCGCGGCCACCGCCGTCGAGCTCGAAGCCATCGACGACCCGGACTTTCGTCGTCTGATCGACATCGCACAGTACGGGCCCGCCTCCGCGCGCCGCATGATCGGCGCCTGTGTCTCCGCGCTGAACAGCAGTATCTCGCTGATCGCCACGGCCGGTGTGCTCACCGTCCTGCATCCGGCGCTGCTGCCCATGCTGCTGGTCATCGCCGCACCCCGCGGGTGGGGCGCCATGCGGGTGGCACAGGAACGCTACGTGTCGATGATGAGCTGGATCGAGCACCTGCGGGCCAGCCGCCTCATCGGCAACCTCCTCACCGAACGCACCGCCGCACAAGAAGTGCGCATCCACGCCGTCGGTCCCTTCCTCCTCGACCGGTACCGGCGCATGGCCGACAGCGCAGAGGCGGAGCAGGAACGTCTGGCCTCCAGCAAGGCCGTCACCGAATGGGTCGCCTCCGCACTGTCCGGGCTGGCGATGGCCGCCACCTACGGAACGATGATCTGGCTGATCATGGCCGGGCACATGAGCCTCGCCGTCGCCGGCACTGCCGTGATCGCGGTACGGACCGGGTCAGCGAGCCTGGGTGCCCTGGTGATGAACATCAACCAGCTGCACGAAGAGTCCCTCTACGTCCGGGACCACGGACAGTTCCTGGTCGAAGCTACCCAACGCGCCATCCCCCAGACCGGCAGTCCCGTCCCCTCCCAGGTCAAACAGGTCTCCCTTGAACACGTCACCTACCGGTACCCCGACCGCGACGCACCGGCCCTGGACGACGTGACGCTCACCTTCCCCATGGGGTCGGTCGTCGCCGTGGTAGGCGAGAACGGCTCCGGCAAAAGCACCTTGATGAAGATCCTGTCCGGTCTGCTCCTCCCTCACGCCGGGTCGGTGAGGTGGGGCGAGGTTGACGTCTCCGGGCTGAAGCGCTCCCAGGTCTTCGACCGCGTCTCGCTTCTCACACAGGACTTCCAGCGCTGGCCCGTAACCGCCGCGATGAACATCCGCATCGGCCGCCCCGGCCACGACGCCTCGACGCATGACCTGCAGACGTCCGTCGACTACGCCGGAGCCGGATCCGTCACCGCCAAACTCCCCAACGGCCTGGAAAGCATGCTCGGCCGCATGTTCCGCGGAGCCATCGAACTCTCCGGCGGCGAATGGCAGAAGGTGGGCCTAGCCCGCACCCACTGGCGCAGCTCGACATCGCACGAGGACAGCGTCCTCATCGTCGACGAGCCGACCTCCGCGCTCGACCCCCAAGCCGAGATCGCTGCCTTCGACCGCATCCGCCGCCTCGCCGCCCCGCACCGGGCCGTTGTCCTGGTCACCCACCGCATGTCCGGCGTCCGCCATGCCGACCACATCTACGTCCTCAACCAAGGGCGCCTCGCCGAGCACGGCACGCACGACGACCTCATCGCCGCACGTGGCCGATATGCCGCCATGTTCGACACACAAGCCGCCCAGTACGCCCCGGCCCCGAACGTCCCGAAGCCTGCTTCGCCCCGCGTCGCAGACAAGGCATGACCCGCCCCATCGAAAGGCAGAGCCATGTCCTCCTCTCTCCCCCCGTCACCACGAGTTGCCTCGCAGTCCGTCCTGTCAGCAGCGCAGTACGCCGCAACCCGTCACGCTGTGTGGCTCGGCGCCGCCGCGATCATCACCGACCAGGTCGGCCGCGTTCTGTTGGTCCACCCCACCTACCACGAGGACGACAGATGGCTGCTACCCGGAGGCGTCGTCGAACCCGGCGAGCATCCCTTGGACACCTGCCGGCGCGAGATCACCGAGGAACTGGGCCTGTCGAACCTGCCCCTGACAAGCGTGCTCGCCGTCCACTCCCTCTCGTCACACCACGCCGACCTCCGGCCCGGCATGTCCTGCCCCGGAGAGATCCGCTACGTCTTCGACGGAGGAACCCTCACCGCCGACCAGGCCGAGGCGATCTGCCTGCCGCGCGAGGAACTGTCTGAGTTCGCCTTCTTCGAAACCCGCGACGCGGTGCAGCGGCTGCGCTCCATGGACGGGCAGATCATGCTCGCCGCCTACCGTGCCCGGCTGGGGAATACCGCCACGGCGCACCTCGCCGACGGCCAGCACATTCTCGACGTCCCGGCGCTGGACCATCATGATGTCCACGTCCGCTACCGCCCCATGTGGGACAGCCCCCTCAACCGCGGCCCCATGCCCGAGCGGCTCCCCGTGCAGCAAGCCCGGGCTTGGTGCTTCGTTCCCGACGGCAGGGTCGTACTTGTGGCCGACCCCGGCCCGCAGGGCGCGCTGCCGATGCTGCCCGGCGGCACCGTGGAGAGCACCGACGCGACACCCGAGGACACTCTGCACCGCGAAGCCGCCGAGGAAGCCCAGCTCACCCTGACCGATCCGGTTCGGCTGGGCTGGGTGCTGGATGAGACCGGCGAGGTCTACGGCGGCGTGGGGCCCAACGCCCGGCTCCGCCTGGCCGCCCGGGTCACCGCCATCGGGCCGGCGGCCGTCGACCCCGCCACCGGCCGCCCCTTCGCCCGCCTGCTCGCCACCCCCGCCCAGGCCGCCGCCCTGCTGGGCTGGGGCCCGCCCGGAGCGCGGCAAGCGCAGCTCTCCGTGGACACGGCACGACAGCGGTGGGGCCTACCCGCCGCAGCCCTCGCCGCTATCGAGGAGATCCCTGCGGAGGGGATGCGGCTGAGCTGACCCGAACCCACCCTCATCTCCTCCCGCTCCACGCCCCTCTGAGGTAGCCCCCATGCCGTTGTCGCACGATCACATCCGCACCACCGTCGATGCCTACCTCGCACGCCACCCCCACGAGCGCGAGCAGCTCGGCGGCCTCCTCGACGCCCTCGACCGGACCGGCGACGACATCGCCAGCCGTTCGACCTTCACCGGACACGTCACCTGCAGCGCGATCGTCGTCGATCAGCTCGGCCGCGTCCTGCACGTGCTGCACCTGGCCAGCGGGAAGGTACTAACCCCCGGCGGACACACCGAGCCCACCGACGATTCTCTTGCAGCGGTGGCCCTGCGGGAGCTGCACGAGGAGACCGGGATCCCGCCCCGAGCCGTCACGGCGTGGCCCGGCTACGAGACCGTGCCGCTGGACATCGACATCCACGACATCGACGCCCACCCGGGCAAGGGCGAACCGGGGCGCCAGCACTTCGACCTCCGCTTCCTCTTCCGGCTGCACACCTCGACCGAGGTGCCGGTCGTGCTTCAGGAGGACGAAGTCGTCGGCATCGAGTGGCGCCCCGTGGACCGGGTGACCTCACCGGCCCTGCGCGAGAAGCTGCTCAAGCTCCCGCTCCAGGTCGAACCGGAGACGGCCAACGCCTCGGCCCTGATCCACAACGACCGCGGCAAGTACCTGCTGCACCTGCGCGACTACTTCCCCGGCCAGATTTGGGAGCCGGGCATGTGGTCCCTTCTGGGCGGCGGCCGAGAGCCCCAGGACGCCAGCCTGGAGCACACCGTCCGGCGCGAACTGGCTGAGGAAGCCGGCCTCGACCTCACCGACCTGACCCCGTTCGGCACCGAGTACGCCACCGACGACGCCGGCGCGACCGTGCCCATCGCCATCTACGCAGGCCGCTGGAACGGTGATCCGCGCGACCTCCATCTGACCGAAGGCGTAATGCTCGCCTGGTTCGCCCCCTCGGACCTCCACCGCCTGCGCATCGCGGACACCACCAGCGACCTCGTTCGGCGCCACGCCGCCCGCAATCCAGCGACGCACAGCGGACCCGAACCCGAGGAGAAACGTCTGGCATCGCCGGACGGCACGGTCCCCAACATCATCGGCGTCCACCTCTATCTGGAGCGGCCCGACGGGACGGTGCTGCTCGGACTGCGCCACCCCAACTCCGCGTTCGCGCCGTCCACCTGGCACGTCTTGGCTGGCCACTGCGAGCAGGAGAACGCCATCGCCTGCCTGATCAGGGAGGCCCAGGAGGAGGCCGGCCTGCACATCGAGCGCCAGGACGTCGAACTCGTCCACGTCGTCCACCACATCGGCAAGCCCAGGAACCCACCCCGCATGGGCCTGTTCTTCCGCGCCCGTACCTGGCGCGGGGAACCGAAGCTGCGCGAGCCGGACAAGTGCCTGCAGTGGAAATTCTGGGACCCGACTGCACTCCCCGATGACCTCGTCCCCTATACCCGACTGGCTATCGCGAAGATCCTGAGCGGTGAGCTGTACAGCGAAACGGGCTGGCCCGCATGACCGGCACCCCCACCAGCGCACCCAGTCGCGTGCTCGCTGCGACGGCGGCCGGGCGCCCGGACACCCGCCTCGTGGTGATCCGCGGGAACTCGGCGTCGGGCAAGTCGAGCGTGGCCCAGGGGCTGCGAGATCACTACGGCCGCGGTGTCGCGATCGTGGGCCAGGACGTGATCCGCCGGAACGTACTCAGGGAACACGACACCGCGCGCGGCGCCAACATCGCCCTGCTCGGCAGGATCGCACGCGCAGCCCTGAACGCCGGCTTCCACGTCGTGCTCGAAGGGATCCTGTACGCAGACCGCTACGGCCACATGATCACGTCGCTGGTACGGGACCACCGCGGCGTCTCAGCCTGCTACTACCTGGACGTGCCGCTGGAGTCGACGTTGGCACGGCATGCATCGAAGGCGGACGCCGCGTATCTGGAGCAAGTCACCGACAGCCACCTCACCTCGTGGTACCGGGAGCTGGATCTGCTGCCCGGCGGGCTGGAAGCCGTGATCCCGGCCGAGAGCACGCTGCAGGAAACCGTCGCCCGGATCGTGCGCGACACCGATCTGATCCCTGCCACCGCCCTGCCAC
This sequence comes from Streptomyces sp. NPDC005794, assembly GCF_042871445.1. Classification (NCBI taxonomy): domain Bacteria; kingdom Bacillati; phylum Actinomycetota; class Actinomycetes; order Kitasatosporales; family Streptomycetaceae; genus Streptomyces; species Streptomyces sp. NPDC005794. The sequence goes on along the minus strand of NZ_JBIAIN010000012.1, from coordinate 232,280 downwards.
CGCAGTGCAAGCCTTCACAGGGAGACTCCGTGAACCCTCTGGTGCTGATGTCCGATCCGCAGGTCGCCGCGATCCCGGTGCGCGAGTGCGGAGAACTGCTCGTCGACGTGCGCGACCACGACTTCCGCGTCGACCCCCGCAAGCAAGACCCCCTGGGCGCATTCGCCCACGTCCGTGAAGGCATCCTCACCCGGCTGAAGCACGCCCGCTCGCTCCTGCCCGCCGGCACCGACCTGCTGTTCATCGAGGGCTACCGACCACTGGCCCTCCAACAGATCTACTTCACCGCGTACCGCGATGAGCTGGCCGCCGCCCATCCCGACTGGACACCTGAGCAGCTGCACCAGGCCGCCAGCCGGTACGTGTCTCCGCCGGAGATCGCGCCGCACTCCGCGGGAGCAGCCGTGGACGTGACCCTCGTCGACCAGGACGGCCACGAACTCGACCTCGGCACCTGCGTCAACGCCTCCCCCGAGGAGAGCAACGGGGCCTGCTTCACGCACGCCTTGAACCTCAGCGACCAGGCGCGCCACCACCGGATGCTGCTGCTCAACGCCATGCAGGGCGCGGGCTTTACGAACTATGGAACCGAGTTTTGGCACTTCTCGGCAGCGGACCTGTACGACGCGCTGATGCGCCAGGAGCCGCACGCGCGCTACGGACCGATCGAACTGCCCTAGCACCCCGGCGGACTCGTTCGCTTCCCCGCCACCCACTCCGATCCGCAGACACAGGAGTGCGCGGCCACCGCTCCACGACCAGTCCGCACGACCGCGACGAACGAACAGCACCGAACGGAGGCACGTATGTCCGACGACACACAGCAGACGATCCGGGCCGTCCCGAGCCCGTCGGCCGGCAACATACCGCCCGAGCACCACAGGCACCTGCTCGGGCGGTACTACCGCCACGTGGAAGCCGGTCGTAAGACGATCGAAGTGAGAGTGGCCGCTCCGAACAAGCGCGACATCGGGGTCGGTGACACGGTCGTCTTCCACGACCGGGACACCGGGCGGGAACTCGACGTCATCGTGCAGCGGATTACCCCGTACTCCTCCTTCGAGGACCTGCTCCGCTCGGAGGACACCGCTCGCATCGACCCGGACGGGCCGCCCGGAGAGCTGCTCGCCAACCTCCGCGGCATCTACCCACCGGATGAGGAAGCCCTTGGCGTGCTCGCCCTTGCCTTCGATCACCGCCCCGCCCGGCCCGGCCGCCCCATGCCGATGACAGCCGAGGAGTACGCGCAGACCGTCCCCCACCACACGGTGTACGGCTGCCTGTACATCCGCGACGCGCACGACCGGCCCATCCAGCTCCGCTCGGTCTACGGCTCGAGACTCTGGCAGTTCCCGGGCGGCAACTTGGACGCCCCGGACGAGGAACCGCTGCAGACCGCTCAGCGCGAGCCGGTCGAGGAGACGGGCCTCGCACTCGGTCTGGACGCGCCGAGGCTACTTCTCACGCACTTCATGCACGCCGGTTCACGCCTGCCGTTGAACAAGATCGGGCTCATCTTCGACGGAGGTCGGCTGACCGCCGAGCAGCTCGGCCGGATCCGCCTCGACCCCGCCGAGCACGACATGTGGGCCGTCCACGACCTCGCGACCTGGCGGGAGCTGATGGCACCGCTCGCTTTCGCCCGTCTCGACGCCGTCGAACTCGCAAGGCGCGGTGACGGCCCCACCTTCCTGACCACTCACACCTGAACCTTCACCATCCCTATCAGGAGGCAACCGTGCCCGCCGAGGACACCAACACCCGGGCCTGGCAGATCTACGGCCAGCGGCAAATGGCCCGCGCCTACACACCGCCCGTCCCCAACCGGCTCGGCTGGACGCCCTGGGAAGGGATCGGACCGGGAGCGGAGGTCCTCGGCGATGTCGCAGGCCGCCGTGTCCTGGACATCGGCTCCGGGGCTGGACACCACGCCGTCCATCTCGCCCAGGCTCACGGAGCCCGCGTCACCGGCATCGAACTGTCCCCGACCCAGCACGAACGCGCAGTCTCCGCCCACGCGGACGTAGAGGGCGTGGAGTTCGTCCAGGCGGACGTGACCGAGTACCTGGCCGAAGTCGAGCCGTTCGACGCCGCGTACGCGATCGGGACGCTCTCCTTCATTGATCCGCACAGCTCGCTGCCGGCACTGCGCGACGGCCTGCACCCCGGCGCACCTCTGATCCTCTCCCTCCTCCACACCGACCTGCACGGCCGCGGTCCGTCCACGGAAGTGGCACCGCGCGAGCAGATGATCCTGCTGCGCGACGACCCGCCCCTGCCGACGCAAATGTGGGTCCTGGCACCGCAGCTGTGGGAGGACCTGCTCACCGAATACGGCTTCCGAGTCGAGGCCATCGAGCTGTTCCCGCACCCCGACGAGAGCGCCTCGGTCATCCAGCAGCTCATCCGCGCCCGGCGCCTTCCCAAGCGGCCCGCGCGAGTCTCCAGCCGACCCCGCAGCACCCGAGCGCCGGCCGCCCACGCGGCCGTCGGCGTCGGCGCGATCCTGCTCAGCGAACGGGGCATCCTGCTGGGCCGGCACAACCGCGGAACACTCGAACTGCCCGGCGGCAGCGTAGAGGCCGGGGAAACCTTCGAAGACGCGGTCATCCGCGAGCTCGCCGAGGAATGCGGTCTGGTCGCTCGGCGCGGCGACGTGAGACTCCTGGGCACGCTTGTCGACCACGTCGAAGGTGTCCTGCGGATCACCGTCGGCGCGCTCGTCCACGCCTGGCAAGGACAACCGGCTACGCAGCCGGAGGAGAGCGTCGGCGACTGGGCGTGGTATCCGCTCGACCAGCTCCCCGACGGCCTGTTCGTCTGCAGCGCCCAGATCCTCACCTCCTGGCGGCCCAGCCTGCCCATCGACCACCCGCCGGCGCACTTCACCACCTTCGCCCCAGCGGAGTAGTCGGTGCACTAGCACAACGGTCGACACCGATGATCTGCCGCGACACGAGGTAGGTGCCGCGCTCCTGTAGCAACACACACCACTCAAGATCAAGTTGGAGTCCTCCATGCCACATCTCTCCATGCGCCGGCCCATATCCTCGGACGGCGCCGTCGGCACCGGCCGATTGCATGATCTGGAGCAGACCGCCCTGCGCCACAAAGTCCCCGTCGAGGACGTGCTGCTGATCGCCGTCAACCTGTACGGGATCACTTCGGCCCAGGACCGTCACCGGGCCAGGGTCAACCTCCGCCTCGTGCGCCGCCCCGACGTTGCCTGGCAGATCATCGTTCCGCTGAACCAGCCGGCCAGCCCGTTCCGGCTCCGGGGTGACGAGCTGTCGCTGAACGGCGAGGTGGTCGCACACGTCGAGCGCATCGCTGCCGACGAGGCGGTCGGAGGGTACTTCCGAAACGAGGGGCGTGCCGCGACCCTCAATCCCAACGCCCGCAGCCGGTGCGTCGGGTGCGGCTGGTGCCCGAACACCCTGGAGGCCGCCGCCGACCCGAGGATGCAGGAGGACCAAGGGCTCGACGCTCTGCTGCGGGCCCTCGGCGAGCAGCACCCCCGCCGCAACCTGGCCGAGTTGGAGGAGGTCACCGTCTCCACCGGTTGCTTCGAGCGCGAGGGGGCCGCCGTCGCGCACTTGACCGCCTTACGCCCCGCTCTGCAGCGGGCCGGTGTCACGGCTCGGATCGGCTTCCTCACCTCCGTGCTGCGCACCGACGAGGCGTTCGAGACCATCGCATCGCAGGTCTCGCCGTTCGTGCTCAGGCTGACGACCGAGCACTTCACCCGGCGCATCGCCCTGATGAAAGCGACTAAAGCCGACCTTGGCCCCGAGCAGATGCCGCGCCTGCTGACGCGGGCGCGGAAGGCAGGGCTGGACACCTCGTACACGTACATCGTCGGCCTGGACCCGATGGAGGACCTCACGCGCGGGGTGAACGAGCTGGCGGGCGAGGTCACGGCGTTCCCGAACGTCCAGGTCTTCCAGGCACACACAGTGATCATGCAGGGGATGCGGACGCCGGGCGCGGAGAGCCTGGAGTACTACCTGCAGGCACGTACGGTGATCGAGCGGGCCATGGCGAAGACTGGGCTGCAGCCGGTGGGCTGGGAGTGCTACCGACCGCTGTGGTACTTCACCTACGCGGGAGAGGACCTCGTCGATGGGCCTCGCTGACCCGGCCATCGACCGGGGTGAGGGTCGAGCGCCTCGACGAAAACGTGGCGGGCCCGTGGGAGGCCGGCGACAGCCAGTTCGCGGTGGTGGTCGAGTCCGGCGGGGTGGCCGGAGTGTTCGCTCCGGTCGACGAGCTGCCCGCCGCCTTGGTAGCCACCCGGCTCGGGCAGAGCGCTCTGCACCACCCGGTGGTCGACCACGACGGTCTGCTGCGCAGACTCCTGGCCGAACTCGGTCCGCACGCGGCGGGGCTCGGACGCTGGGCGGTCGGGGCGCTGGATTGCGCGGTATGGGACCTGCACGGGCACCTCGCCGGCCTCCCGGTCGCGGCCCTGCTCAGCGACCGTCCCGCACGGCAGGTGCCGGTGTACGCCTCCTGGCTCTCCCTGGACCTGAACGCGGCTTCGGCCGTCGAGTCGGTCAAGGCCACCGCTGGCCAGGGGTTCGCCTTCACCAAATGGGCGCTGCGCGAGGCCGAAGCCGACGAACTGGCGCTGCTGGCCGAACGGGCCGCGGAGTGGGCGGGGCAGAGCGTAGCGGTGGACGCCCTGGGCACGTGGGGCCACACACGGTCCAGGGAAGTTGCACGGCGGCTCACACTGGAGGCCGTGCGCTGGGTAGAGGACCCGCTCCCGCGGACCGATCTGGCCGCCTACACACTTCTGCGCAGCCAGACGAAAGGTCTACCGGTCGCGGTGGGCGAGCGGCTGTCCTGCCTGGAGGAGGTCGCAGTCCTGCTGAGGCGATGCCGACCGGAGGCGCTTACGTTCGACGCGGTGTGGTGCGGCGGCATCACCGAAGCGCGGGACTGGCTGGGTGTCGCTCACGATGCCGGGGTGCCGGTCCATCTACACGGGCGGGCGTTCCTTCCCGCCGTGCACCTGGCCGCAGCCTTCCCTCACGCGGCGGGCGCGGTGGAGTACCAGGTGGTGTGGGAGCCGCGCCGGCAGCGGACGCTGCGCGGCACGCTCCGGCCGGAGGGCGGGCACGTGGCCCTTCCCGACCGGCCCGGTCTCGGGGTGGAGGTGCGCTGGTAATGCCTCGACACACAGGTGAGTTAGTGGTCCGCGGACGTCTGGAGCAGCGCGAAGGAGCCGTCCTGCTCGTCGTGGACGAGCGGCTGAGCGGACACGACACTTTCCTGTCGACAACTCTCCGCCTCGACCAGCCGGTGCGCCTGCCCGACCTCCCTGTCCGGATCCTCACGTTCGACGACGTCACCGTTCTGGCACCCCTCGTCTCCGTCCTGCCCCAGTCGCAGGACGGCGAGGAGTGGGGCGGTACCTTGCTGATTCCGCACGGCGCCCGCCCGCCGACGATCCCCGACGACCTCGCCCAGGCTGCTGCCGAGGCCGGTGTCGACACCAGCAGCTGGTCGCCGGCCGAAGCCCGGCACTTGCTGACCTTCCTCAGCGAAGCTGGTTCCGGGCCAGTGCGCACCGAGCGGATCGGCCTGATCATCGCGGCTCTGGCGGGTCTGTCGTGAACGCAGGTGGGGTGCGGCTGGTGAGCCTCGATGTCGGATACACCCTGGGCGAGCCGTCAGGGACAACGCTGACGCAGCGCCTGGTGGAGCTGTCCCCGCTCCCGGCCCGTGAGGCGAAGCAGGTCGCCCAGCGGATCCTGCACGCCCTGGACCCGCGCCGTGATGCGTCGGGGCCGCAGACGGTGTGCGCCGCTCTGGGTCTCGCGCCGTCTGCCTTCCCCCACGACCACCGCCCGCCTCACTTCACTCTGTGGCCCGGCGCGGTAGTGGCGGTGGCACGGATCGCCCGGATCGTGCCAGTGGTCACCCTGTCGAACGTGAGCCACTGGGACGAGCGGGAGACCGACGTCGCCGCCCTTCTCGCCCCCCACCTCCGGGCCCACCACCCCTCGTGGCAGCTCGGGTTCACCAAGCCCGACCCACGCGCTGTGCAGACTGTTGCCTCGCTGCACGACCGTGATCCCGCGGAGGTGCTGCACGTAGGCGACAGCCTCGACTACGACGTGCGCGGCGCCCTCGCCGCCGGAGCCCAAGCTCTGTGGATCACCCCGCGCCCGCCGTCGGCCGAAGCCCTCCGGCTGCTGGCCGAGCACCCCGGGCGGGTCACGGTCGTACCCGACCTCGCCCGCGCGGTCGGGCACATCGAGCAAACCGTCCTTCCGTCACCCCACACGATCAGGAGCACCACCCCGTGAGCCAGTTCGACACCACTGCCCCGTTCTACGCCGCCTACCGGCCCGGCATCCCGAAGGAGGCCGTCGAGCTGCTCGCGCGGCGGGTGGCCGGCAAGGAGCACCGGGTCCTGCTCGACCTCGGGTCCGGCACCGGACAGGTTCCCCTCGCCCTGGCCGGGACGGTGACGGAGATCGACGTCGTCGAGCAGGACGCGGGCATGCTCGCCGAGGCAGACAAGGCGCTCGCCGGGCTGCCGGTCACCGTCCGCCTGCACAACGCCTCGGCCGAGCAGTTCACCCCGCGCTCCTCCACCCGGGCCGATCTCGTCACGGTCTGCCGCGCGTTCCACTGGATGGACCAGGAACTGGTGTTGTCGCGTCTGGAGGGCATGACCGCGCCGGACGCGACCGTCGCGGTCATGGACGACGGCAGCCTGTGGACCGCACGCACCGAGTGGACCGACGCCCTGCGGGCCCTGATCCAGGAATACCTGGGCGAGAAGCGTCGAGCCGGAGTGGGCAAGAAGTACGAGGCGCACGACCGGCCATACAGCGAGATCCTCGCCGAGTCCGCCTTCGGCCAGGTCGAGGAGCACACCATCGCCGTCGAGCGGCAGTGGACCACCGACACCGTGATCGGCTACCTGTACTCGACTTCCTTCGCCGCCCGGCCGCTGTTCGGGGAGCGAGTCGAGGACTTCGAGCGCCGTGCCCGAGCTCTGCTCGACGAGCACACCGCCGCAGGCGGGCTGATCGAGCACGCCTCCTTCCAGGTCGTCCTCGGCCGGCGCGGCTAACCCGCTCCTCCCTCTACGCCGGGGCGGCCCACTCCCCACCCCGGCTCTATATCCCGTCCCTCCGGAAGGAGAACCACCATGCCCCGACCTCAGACGTGGAGCGACGACGAGCGGCGCCGGTTCCTTGACGACGGCGTCCTCATACGCCGTGGCCTGATCCACGGCGAAGTCCTGTCCCGGGCCCGTGACCTCGTCAGCGACTGGTTAGCCGAGGCGTACGACCCCGCGCGGCTCACCGCCTACACCGAACGTAGCTTCGCCCCCGAGCTGGAGAAGCACCCCGACCTCCTCGCCTTCTACCAGCGCAGTGGCCTGGCGGAGCTGGCCGGAGATCTTCTGCGGCCTGCGAGGACCGCTCCGGTCACCCGGGCGCAGATCCAGATCCGGCTGCCCCACGGCGCGCAGCAGCCGGTGAAGCGGATGCACGTCGACGGCGTCTCCTGCCCTCACCTGGAACCCTGCGACCTGCGTACGTTCACCTTCATCGTCGGCGTCGTCCTGGACGGCAGCGCCACTGCGGGCGCCGGCGCTCTGCATTACGTGGCCGGCGGGCACCACCGGATGGCCCGGTATTTCGCCACGGACTGGGCCCTGGGGCAGCCGGCTCAGACTCCCGACGACGTCGACGTCCAGGACGGCACCGCCTTCACCGCTGAGCCCGGCAACGTGGTCGTGATGCACCACCTCGTTCCGCACCGGGTCGGCATGAACACCAGCAGCGACCCGAGGTTGATGGTGTACTTCCGCGTCCACCACGCCGAGCACCCCGACCTCGCCCTACGTGCCCTGTCGGACCCGTGGCTGGAATACCCGGCGCTCGCCGCCCTCGCCCACCCCGGCAACGCGTGAGAAAGGGAGAGCACCGTGGATGTCCTCACCCTCGCCCAGCTCCCCGACGCGGCCCGGATGGTGGCCGCCGGGCAGATGGTCGCCGTGCCCACCCCCCCGCTGGTACATGCTGTGTGCCCGCGCCGCCGACCCCGCCGCCATCAACGCGGTCTTCCGCGCCAAGCAGCGCCCCACCGCCAAGCCCCTGCTGCTCCTGCTCGACTCCCCGGTCACGGCCGAGGCCCTGTTCGTCCTGAGCGGCGACGCCCGCCTGCTGGCCGACGGCCTGTGGCCGGGGGACCTGGCGCTGCGTCTGCCGTGGAGGCCGAGCACCGAGACCGTCACCGCGGTCGGGTCCCCGGCGCTCGTCGGATGCCCCGACGGGATCCTGGGCCGACTCGTCACCCTGGCCGGTGAACCGCTGGCCGCCGCCGTGTGCAGCATCTCCACTCCCGCCGCCGGCGAGAAGGACCACCCGGCGCTCACCGCCGGCCAGGTCGCCGCCTTCGAGCGGACCACGGGGGCCAGGATCGCCGCGGTCGTCGACGGCGGGATCTGCCCGCAGGGCCGGCACATGACCATCATCGACTGCCCCGCAGGCGCCGCAGCCCGCCTCCAACGTGAGGGCACCGTCCACGCCCGCGCCGTCGAAGCCGCTCTCGCCCCGCCAGGAGGACCACATGTGGGCTGACCTCGCCCGCCGCACGAACCGCCTGGTGCCCGACGTCTCGGTGGCCGCCGTCGCCGACGCGCTCGACTACCTCTGTCTCGCCCAGCTCTACCTGCGCGACGACCCGCTCCTGGCCCGGCCCCTGACCCCGGCCGACGTCAAGACGCAACCGGCCGGCCACTGGGGGGTGTGCCCACCCGTCAACCGGATGCTCGCCGCCCTGGGCCCGCTCCAGGCGGCCGTCCCCGACGGCTACGAGCTGCACGTCCTGCATGGCGCCGGGCACGCCGGGCCCTCCGCGCTCGCCCACGCCTACCTCACCGGACGACTCGGCCGCGCCCACCCCCGCCTGCGCCTGGGCGAGGCCGGGCTGCGCGAACTCGTCGCGGGCTTCCCCCGGGCCGATATCGGCGGGGAGATCACCCCGATGATCCCCGGCCACCTGCACACCGGAGGCCAGCTCGGTCCCGCCCTTGCGATCGGACAGGGCACCGTCCTCGACGCACCCCACCGGCTGTCCGTGGTCCTGATCGGCGACGGAGAGTGCGAGACCGGGACGACCGCCGCCTCCTGGCTCGCCAGCCGCGCGCTGCACGGTACGGGCGACCACGGCACCGTCCTGCCCGTCGTCCTGCTCAACGGGCTGCGCATGGGCGGCCGGAGCGTGCTGTCCACCCTGAGCCGCGCCGAACTCACCGCCTATTTCACCGGCCTCGGCCATCGGCCCGTCTACAGCGACGGGCTCGGCATCGGCCAGCTCCGCCAGACGGTGGCCGAAGCGCTCGGCGCCGCACAGCCCCTGGGCATTCCGGGACCGTCGAGCGTCCTGGTCCTCACCCTGGACAAGGGCCACGGCGCCCCCACCCACCTCGCCGACACCCCGACAATCCACAAGACACCGCTACGCAACCCGGCCGGTGTACCCGCCGAGTTCGACGCGCTCGCCGAGTGGCTGGCCTCCTACCAGCCCGCCCAGCTCCTCACCTCCAGCGGCCGGCCCCGGCCGCACCTGCTGCCCGCGCTCCCGCTGCCCCGGCCCGATCCCGACGGCCTGCCGGCGCCGCGCGGCTGCGTCGCCGCCTCCACCCAGGTCGCCGCCCACGCCGCCGGCCGCCCGTTCGCACAGGTGGTCCCCGAGGTCCTGCGGGCCCGCGCCGAGCAGGGGCCGTTCCGCGTGTTCAGCCCCGACGAGCTGGCCTCCAACCGCCTCGACCTCACCGACGAGCACGGGCGCCCGGTGCCGTGGGCGGTGGAAGTGCTCAGCGAGGAGCTGTGCCACGCCTGGGCCCAGGGTTACACGGAGACCGGCCGACACGCCCTCGTCGCCACCTACGAGGCATTCGCGCCGATCACCCTCAGCCTCATCCAGCAGCAGCTCAAGCACCGGTCCATGCGCCGGCACGCCGGGCTCGCCCCGCTGCCCAGCCTGGTCTACCTGCTGACCAGCCTGGGCTGGCACAACACCCTCACCCACCAAAACCCCAGCCTCACCTCAGCCCTACTGGCCGGCGGCGACCCCGCGCTCCACGTCCTCACCCCCGCCGACCCCGCGCGCACCGCCGCCGCCCTCACCTTCGCCCTGCGCAAGCTCGACCGGTGCACGATCGTCGTCGCCGGCAAGCACACGGCCGTCCACCACCCGCTGGAGACCCTCGACGAGGAACTGCGGCACGGCATCGCGACCTGGCCCCACCTGACCCACCCCGGCCCCGGAGAGCCACACCTGATCCTCGCCTCCGCCGGCGACCTGCCCGCCGAGGCCCTGACCACCCTCGCCCAGCGGCTGCGCGCCGAACGCCCCGGCCTGCGCCTGCGGTACGTCCACGTCCACGACCTCACGGTCCTCGCCGAGGACGGCACCCGCCCCCTCGCCCTCGCCCCGGAGGCGTTCGCCCGCCATTTCGGCACCCGGGCACCGGTCGTCCTGGCCACCAACGGACACCCCGCCGACGTCCACGCCCTGCTCGGACGCCACCACCCCGGGCCCCGGCTCACCGTTCTCGGCTATCGCGACCCCGGGCGCCCCGTCTCCCAGACGCACCTCCGACAGTTCTGCGGCCTCGACGACCCCGGCCTGTGGCAGCTCGCCACCACCCTCACCGACGCTCCGAAGGAGATACCGGCATGAGCACCCCGCCCCCACCCTTCGCCCCCGACGCCGGCACCATCGACGCCTTCGAACGCGACGGGTACGCGGTCATCCGCAACGCGATCACCCCGGCCCTAGGCGACCGGCTCCTGACCGCCGCCGAGAAGCTGCTGGGCAGCGACATCACGCAGGGCCGCGACCGAGGAGGCGACGGCAAGGACGGCTTCCGCGGATGCCTCAACCTCGACCCTGCCTTCCTCCCGCTCCTCGCCAACCCAGCCGTCCTGCCCACCGTCGTCCAGCTCCTCAGCCCGAACATCCACCTACTCTCCGCCCACCTCATCGCCCTGCCCAGCGGCCCGCCCCGCACCATCCGCATCCCCGGCCGCCACGGCTGGCACCGCGACATGTACGGCGTCACCGCCGACCTCGGCTTCCCCCACACCCCCCGCATGGCGATCAAGGCCGCCCACTACCTCACCCCCGTTACCCCCGACTGCGGGCTGACCATGTTCCTCCCCGGCAGCCACCGCCTCCCCGAAGAGCCCGTCGTCCCCGCCGGCGCCATTGACCCGCCCGGCGCCGTCACCCCCCACATCAGCGTCACCGGAACCGACGCAGTCCTCTTCGAGAACCGGACCTGGCACACCGGAGGCATCAACCTCTCCGGCCGCCCCCGCATCGCCCTCATGCTCCAGTACGGATACCGCTGGCTCCACCCCGTCGACGACCCCGCCACCGACCTCCGGAAAGACCCCGCGCTCACCCCGAGCGAACAGCAGCTCCTGGGCCTGCCCGACCGTCACCCGGACGGATCCCTCGCCAAGGGCAGCGGAGCCGCTCCCATCCGCTCCTGGTGGGAGAGCGGCCCATGGGCTTCAACGTCGGCCCAGAAGCGTTGGTAGGGGCTTCTGGCTAGAGGTTCCGCGCCGTCACACTCGGGGGTGAGACGGCCGAGCCGTTGGGAGGGCGAAACCGCGCGGCGGAGCCTCCATGCCCGCCTGATGGAAAAGGCGCGGAAGGTCATCCTCGTGCTGACGCACCCGTCCTGGGGGACGTTGTCCAGCCCGACCCTGTGGAGGCCCGTACCCCCAAGACCGCCGCGAAGCGATTAGCCCCAGCCGTAGCCATGCCTGGCAACACCCCGCACTCCGGCACCATCGGTGACCTGGAGAAATACACGAGCCGCGCGAGGTTCACCCGGCCACCCGACTGCGAGCTGAGCCGACGGCGCCGAAGCCGGCCCGCCACGGGCTACTACGCCGCCATGTACGAATGCGCACGCCCACCCCGCCATTCCACCCACTCCGGCCGGTCCAGCAGCTCCACCCCGTCCGGCAGCCCTGCCCGGCGCAGGAACTCCACGACGTCCTGGTCCTCATAGGCCAGCCCGGCGATCTGGCCACGGATCGTAACCCGACGCCCACCCGTGGGAGAGAGGCGGTGAATGACTATCGGCGCGCTCATCTCTCCAGGGTGCGACTCATCGCCGGTCACGGCATGTTCGCTGTGCCGGTGCGGCGCGCCCGGCCTCATTGGCGCAGCTGTAAGGGCGCACCTAGGACTGCCCCGCCCTTTCGCCTGGCTCCTTTCATGAGGCCCATGCCGCGCATCAGATGCACGCCATGATGCTCGACCTAGCGCTCCTGCCCGGCAAAGCCCCTCCCGGCCAGCGAAGTTGCCCTTCCACCCCTTTATCGGCACGGCGGCTGCGACATCGATCAGCCCTACCGAGAAAACGGATGCTCCGGGAAACGGAGCTAGACGTTCATCTAGGTGAGGCAGGAGTAACGAGGTATATCCAATCGTTGACTGGGCGCCCCACCAGAAAGGCACTAAGCGAGCGTCCAGTACATTATGTGAACATGGAGAGAATGCGACGAGCCCGCGTCGGGGAAATAGCCGAAAGACTGTACCAGCGGCCGACGACAGCTGACTACCGGGGGGCCCCCATCCCCGTGGAGGAGGCGCTCACGCAATCACTGCCGCGTGAGGACGGCAACAACCACGTTCGGGCAGCACTAAAGGCCATAGTGGAACGTCTCGGGTTTCCCGCTCAGTACGGGGGTAGCGGAATTGGCCCGAGCATCCGGTGGCAGTCAGCGACCGACACCCTACTTTTGGATCAAGGACGGAGCGGGTTGCAACTCTCCATCCACAGGAGCGACGATCTCAACGACCGGGAGCTCTCGATCTTTCGCCAGGGGGTGGGTAGTGCCCCCAATCAGGTAGCAACTTACAACGATCTTCCTTACCTGTGGCAGGTGATCCGCAAGGATGGAGCCGAACTCGCCACCTTTGCGCCGTCAAGTCCTCCAGCCTCGGACTGGCCGCTCCTGGAGGAGTCGTTCAGATCACTGCTGATGGCTTTGTCGAATCAGCTGCCGGCTCAGCTTGGCTCCGCCGCAGTGGGGTTCAATGTCACGAACCGGGCAGACGGGGATCGAGTCCTGGCTGTCCTGTGCAACCCGCATGATGAGCTGATGGCACTAATCGACGGAACTGACTCGCCAGACCAGTGGAGCCCAGGTCACACCGAGTACGAAGCTGCCATTCTGAGCCGTGGCTGGCACTCTGAGGTTCCGTTCCGGTGGTGGGAGGCGACCTTCCCTCGCGGGATGGAGGGGGCCACAGACCTGGCCGCCCTCATCGTCCGCGAGCTGCGACACCGTGGTGCTCGGGACCCCGCCGATCTCGACCTATCGGAGCTCACCGTGGACGAGACGCTCGAAACAGGCGGTATAGGGGCGGATCTAGGCAAGCTGCTCCTGCCGGGTTTGGGCGTCAACCCGCCGAGCAACCCCAGCCCCGCGCGCCCCAGCCCTTCGTTCGATAGGTAGCCCAGCGCTCACCCCCTGCGGGCCGATGAGCGGCGCAAAGCTGACGCTAGGTCATTTACCTAAACAGCGGCGCAGTTGTTCACACCCTCTCGAATACCGACCCTGCGGCTCCACGCCACTGACACTGGCGGCCCGGGTGACGCTCCCTCACATTCGTTTGACAGGCGGGGATTTCCGGCGATTGCAGACAACACCCTCTCAAGGTGCAAAGCTATGCGGCGCCTTGCGATCCGCAGTCTTGGGCCACCCTTCCAACAGGAATCCACAAGCTTCGAATCTATTGACTTGAAGACTCAGAAGCGAAGTTGCCTATCCCGACATTTAGGCCATCGCGCCCACCGGCTCGATATTCTGTGATTCGGACCACACAGGCACTGTCGCGCTCTGCCGACTACGTGGCGCAGGCGAGATCACTTCGCGACACTCGGCGCTGCTAAATACCCCACCCCGAATCAGAGTTGCACACACGAAGTGGCGGCCCACCGCATCCAGCCAAATGACCAGCAGGGCATGCACCCGACAAATCCCTGTCTGGCGGCAAGCATAAGGTCATCACACGGAGAGGCTCGCTTCCCCGGCATAACCTCTCGCGCTCACAGGAACGCGCCACTCGCGCCGGACTGACATGCGCAGCAAAAGTGGCAACCAGGAAGGGACGGCAATGCTTTCGTCGCGTTCGCTGTTTTCGGGCAGCGAGATGCGCAAGTTGCGGCGGCGGTGCGACGCAAAGCTGCGCAACTTGCCGCTCCCGAGTGACGCCCCCGACGTGAGCGCCCTGGTGGCCCCCATGGAAGCCGTCAGTGGCCGCACGATCCGCCTCGTACAGGTGGACGACATGGAATCTGATCGTCGCACTGCATGCGGGCTGCGGGTCCGGGGGCGAGATACCACGTACATACTTTTCCGGCGGCGCCCAACCCCGCATCAGACAGAACATACAATTTTGCACGAACTGGCCCATGAGTGGCTCGACCACCGTTCCAACCTCTCTCCCCGAGAGGCCCTTCTCAGCGTCCCTGAACCCGTCTGGGAGCGCATCGTCACCGACCTTGGGCCGGACCTCGTGGTCCAGGCCAGGGCACGCTTCGGCTCGGTGGAGGAGAGGGAGGCCGAGCTGTCTGCCACTCTCATCAAGATCAAGCTCCAGCGGCAGGCAGGAACCGGCAAGGATCCGATGAGCCTCCTGGAGTCCAGCCTCTCCCATCCCGTGGCGCCGCCGCTCTACACCGGGAAGTTCTGAGGCGGCACCGATGCTCGACATCTGCACCTACATCGGAGCCACCGTCATGACGGTGATGGCCTTGTGGCGGTTGCCGGCGCTTCGCTATGACGACCCGGAGAGGCGGGCCCTCTGGGCGTGCGCGTCCGGGTTCGCCGCCGCGTTGTGGTGTCGTGTACCTGCGGTCAAGAGCGCTCTGGACTCCCCGATAACCGACCTGTATGTGCTGGTGAAGTACCTCACCTCGATATTCGCCATCCTCGCCGTTCTGCGGTACATCACGGCCATCTACGGCAAGACTCGGGGGCCGGCAGCCAATCCGCGCTACGTGGAGACGTCCCGTCGCGTCAACCGCATCGCGCACGGTTGCGCGTTCGGCGCTGTCGGCGCGATGGTCATCCTCTTCTTCACCGCGGTGGACCGAAGCGGCCCTCCCAGTACCGAGTTCGCGACCGACCACGCGGGGCAATGGGGCGCGGCCACCTTCATCAGCATCCTGTATATCTACCTTGCGTCTGCCTCGGCGACCTGCGCCTTCCAGTGGGGCCGCGCCGCTCGACACGCGGACACTAGGCTTCTGCGCATCGGACTCGCGCTGATGGCCATCGCAACGGCGCTGTACACGCTCTACTCGCTATTCCGGATCGTCACAGTCTGGGCCCCGACGAGCGCCAGTGCCCCGACCATGCGAGTCGTCGCCGATACCAGCAATCTCACGGTTGCCCTCCTGTGGGCCGCGGGAGCAAGCATCCCTTCCGCGAAGGCCCTTTCGGCGCGCTGGACGGCCTGGAGGGCGCTGCACGCGTTGTACCCGCTGCGGCGCGACCTGATGGACGCCTTCCCTGACATCCCGTTCCAACCGTCTGCGAGCCGTCTGCGGGAGTGGACCAGGACTTCACCGTCGCTCGATGTCAGGCTCGATCAGTGGACGCAAGACATCGGGGACGCAGTGGAACAGCTGCGGCATTACGCCACTCCGTCCCTGCTGCACGTAGCGGAAGACGCGACCGCCGCGCACCCGGACCCGGAGCCGGCAGCGGAGGCGTACTGGATCAAGGCAGCCTTGCATAACGCGCGCTCCGGCCTGCGTTCCCGGTTGCCGGTGAGAGGACTCCGGGACAAACCGCTCTCAGATATCCATGCCGAGGCGCACTGGCTCGCTCGCGTGCAGGCCGTCTACGCGACCATCTCGGACAGGCAACTCGAGGCTCTGCTCGCCCGGGCAGCCGGGGAGCCCGACGCGCACCACCTCAGCGACCAAGCTGCGCGTTAAACGCACGCGGTACTGGATCCGACGGGCATCGGTCAGCGCTCACCCTCATCGTCAGCGAGCAACTTGTTGAGGACGGCCAGGAAGGCTGGGGAGATGCCGCCCTCGCCGCCTCGCGCAGCGAGGGCCACGTCATGTTGAGCCGCCAGGAAGCGGATGTCCTCCAGTACGCGTTTTTGCGCTGACTGTCCGTTGTGAAAGACCATGGGCGATACATCGAAGTACGCGCCGAGCGCCTCGAAAGCGACTGTGCGGGCGCCGTCGTCGAAGATGTCTTCAGCAGAGGCGCCGCTGAGCAGTGCGTCCACCTGCTCGGCCTTGAGCACCTCCGCACCGAGCTTTTCGTTGACTGCGGCGGCCAGTTCCCCAGCTCCGGGACGACTGTCAGGGAACCGCGCTTCCATGAGTTCGGAGAGTGTGTCGGCTAGCTGGGGGCCGGAGGAGTCGACTGGCTCTGGCGTGGGAGCGCTCTCCCCGAATGATCTGCGCTGGGCCGCCTGCAATTCCTCAATTGTGACCCCGTAGAGCCCTGCCAGGTCGGGCAGAGACGACTCGTCGAGCATGCGCACGCCGCGCTCCGCAGCCCCCAAGCGGAACCGGCTGACCGCTTCGCTCAGCTCCGCCGCGTGACTTTGGGAGTACCCCGCGTCGCATCGGAGGTCCACCAGGTCAGGATCCCCGTCACGCGGGAAGAGGACGTCGATGTCCGCGCCTAGCGCCCGCGCGATAGCCGGGAGCTTCTCGGCCGGGGGGATCGACTTGCCGCTCTCCCAGCGGGCCACGGGCTCATGCGACCCCACACCCGCCTCCCTGCCCAGGACGCGCTGGTGCATGTCGGCTTCCCGGCGCCTGGCTCTCAGGCGTCGGCCATCGAATCGGCGCGGAGGCATCGGTCGCTCCCTGAGCTGCAGGTATCGGAGTGGAGGGCCACCCCCCCATACTCTTGCAACAGAAATCTACATGACGTAGGTTCTCGTCGCACGGACTCTCGCGCAGCAAAAACGGAGTCCAACCGTCCGCTTGTGGCTCACTGTGCTCCGTCGCATGGCCCACACCTCGGCCATCTGACTCCGGAGAACCCTTCGTGATCCACTATCCCGCGCCTCCAGCCGCGCGACTTCTACAGAGTTTAAGAACCAAGTCTGGATCTTGAAGCGCGGTCCTGCGTATGTTCGTCGTCGCCCGAGCACCCGGTCCGGGCGACGACAGAAGGAGCAGCACAATGCGGGCATTCAGCGCCTCATAGCTCCAGATACAGCGACGGCGTCCGAGAGGTGCAACTCCCGGACGCCGAACGCCTAACGGCTGTACCGCCCCGGCAAGGGCGGAGATCGCCACCATCACCACGCTGATCCCTTCCACGGGGCGTCTCAGCGCGGCAACACAAAAGGAGATTCTTGCATGCGCTCCGCCATGCGCAAAAGGCCCTTCCCCCCGGCCTACACGGCAGCCGCCTCCACCTCCGCACCTCGCCGACCCAGGTCGGCACGCGCCATCCCTGCCTCGGCAACCTGCGGGCGCCGCCTCGTCGCCAGGAGCGGCCGATGAGCGCCGATGCCCGCGAATGGGTGTGGGAGCACAGCTCCAGCCGAGGGGCCGCGCGTCTGGTCCTGCTGTCGATCGCTGACCGGGTGGCCGACGATCAGTGCATCTCCTGGGCCTCGCTGTCCAGCCTGGCCAAGCGCACCCGGGCCTCGGTCTCCACGGTGCGCGAAGCCATCGAGCGCCTGCTCCTCGCCGGCGAGCTGGAACAGCTCGACGACCTGGTGGGCCCGCAGCGCAGCACGGTCTATCGCCTGCCTCTCGCCGCCGAAGCGGTCGCACAGGCGCTGAGAGAGCAGCGGAAGGAAGACGGCGACACGGCGGTGTCGGACGAGCCCGCCGCCCCTGCGGAGCTCCGGCTGTCGGCTTTGCGGCGGTACGGAATCCGCCCGCGTGAGGTGCCGGAATCCCCTGCGAGGGTCCGGAAACCGGCAGTACCGGAAACCGGCAGGTCGCGACGGAAACCGGCACAGCGGCGTACCGGCCACCGGCACAGCGATGTACCGGCCACCGGCACACAGAACCGTAGTGAACCTGATTTGAACCGGAGGTACAGCAGTGGTGGTGCTGCGGTCACCTCGGCTGCCGAGTGGCAGGTCGACCCCGCCACCCACACCTGGACCCGCCAGCAGGGACACCTCGACCGCCTCGGCGAGCAGGGCCTGCAGTCCGCCGACGCGAAGTGGCGTGCACACCGGGCAGGCCATGCTCCGAGGCCGGCGGAAGCCTGGGCTGCCGACTGGCGCTCCTGGATCACCCGGGAGCACGCCCCCAACCGCCCGAACCTCCACGCCGTGCCCGGCAAGAACACCGCTGCGTCTGGCGGGATGACGCGGGCGGAGGCCCACACCGCCGCCCTTCTCGCCGCCCTCGACGAGCCGACCGGAACGGAGGGCTGACCGTGGACCGCCGCGAAATAGCCGCCCTGCTGGCCTACATCGGCCGGCTCGACCCCCGCAGCATCCGCACCGACGAGGGCGAGGCCCGCGACCAGCTCGCCCAGTGGAACGAGCTGCTCGGTGACGTGCCGATCGCCACCCCGCACGGCTGGGACGCCCGCGTCACCGCCCGCCAGCACTACCGCACCTCGCCGTACCAGATCCAGCCGGCGGACGTGGTCCGCCCTTGGGAGAGCTACCGGCGCAACCGCCTTGCCCTCCACTCCGACCCCACGCCGTCCGCGGACCCGGACGACCAGGCCGCCTGGACCGCCGAGCTGGTCGGCACCCGTCGCGCTGTCGCCGCAGGCATGGCGCAGCCCGCGCAGGCCCTGGCCATCACCAGCAGCCAGGATGAGATCAACCCGAGGCTGCAGGCTCGGCTGGACCAGATCGGCTCCTGCATACCGCCCGCTGCCCGAGCCGCTCTCGCACCGTTCCGGCCCTCCCGGGCAGCGCGCGAGGCCGCCGTCGCGCAAGGACGGCCCGATGCCCTGAGCGTGCGATGCGAGTGGTGCCTGGCCCCGGTCGGCGAGCCGTGCCGACGCCGCCGGATCGGCCCCAACGACGGGGTACGCGCCATCACACCGCGCGCCACCCCGCACCCCGGCCGTCTCGACCTCGCCGACGCCCAGCAGGTCCAGCACACCGAGCAGGCCCAGCAGCCCGCCCTGGCCTGACCGGCGCACCCGGCGCGTGCATCCCGTCCGCTGCACCGCCACCTGACCTCACCGCCCCGCACCGGCTGCGACGCACGCCCACGCACCGCAGCCGGCACCCGACGCCGCACCCGCCGAGCACTGCGCTAGCCGGCCGGTGTGGCAGCACATCGGAGACTCACCTTGCGCCACATCACCACCCACGACGCGCCGGCCACCGGCCTGCGCGGCATCGGAGACACCAGCTGGCACACCCGCGGAGCGTGCCACGGCATGGACGTCGAGGACGCCGACGCCGTGTTCTTCCCCGGGCCCCGGGATCACGAGGAGATCGCGGAGGCGAAGGAGCTGTGCGGCTGGTGCCCCGTACGCCGCGAGTGCCTGGACTTCGCCCTGGAGAACGTCCTCAAGGAGGGCGTCTGGGGCGGGCTCACCGAAGCCGAGCGGCGCCCGCTGCACGACAAATTGCACCGGCGCTTGGACTACCGGCGTGTGACCGCCTTCTTCCAAGGACGCGACGTTCACCTGACGGAAGCCGAGCGGCAGGTGGTCATCGACCACGCGTACGTCCGGGGCTGGCAGCCCGACCGGCTCGCCGCCTCCCTGCAGATCAGCTACAAGCACGCCCGCGACCTGCTCCGGCAAGCGGCCAACAAGGTCTTCGACCGCGACCGCAAGTACGGCGTGCCCCGCTCCAAGAAGAAGCGGAAGAAGACCTTCAAGGGCAAGGGCGCCCCCGCGCCCGCAGTTCCCGGTACTCAGCAGCCGACAGGCCGCCCGGCGGCTCCGACCTCGGCGCACGCCCCTCTCGGAAAGGCAGCATGACCCACCCTGTCCTCACCTTCGGTGCTACTTCGGATCTCCCTCTCCTCCTCGCCGTCGTCGTGCCCGCCGCCCTCGCGCTCGTGCTGACCGCCTGGACCATCCGGCGCCGGGGGACTCGCTCGCAGAAACGTCTCGGCGGCCCGGCAGTCAAGGTCGCCGCCGTCGCCGCCTTGGGCTGCACCGCCTACAGCGCCGACACCTCGTGGCGCTTCGCCGCCGACTACCTCGACATGGCCGGCACCGCCGAGAGAGCCGCCATGTTCGCAGCCGCCGAACTCGCCCTGTTCGCGACCGCGCTGATGGCACGGCAGAACCTCACCGTCCAGGGCGCCCCCGGCCTGCCGGGCACGCTGGTCTGGGTGATCACTACGGTGCAGGTGATCCCCGCCTACGCCGAGAGCGGCCCCGTCGGCGGCACGGTCCGTGCCTTCGTCGGACCGGTCATGGCGGCGATGCTGTGGCACCTGGCCATGGGCATCGAACTGCGCCTGCGCACCCCGGGTGCAGCCTCGCACGGACTGATCGCCGTCCTGGGCCGGGAGGCACGCGAGCGGCTGCTGTCCCGCTTGGGCATCGCCGCGCGAGACCGCGACGCCGCGCAGATCACCCGGGACCGGGCCACCGGCCGTGCGGTCACCCTCGCAGCCCGCCTCGCCGAGCGCACACCCGAGCAGCAGCAGAGCCGTCGCGGCCGACGGCTGACGCGACGCCTGTCGAAGGCGGTCGGCAGGGCTGCGGTCGGCACCGACCCCCTCCAGCGAGCACAGCTGCTCGACCAGCTCGCTGCCCGGCGACACGCGCTCGCGCTCGCCACGGTCCCGCTCCCTTCTCCCTGGTCCCCGGCGCACAACAGCGCATCGGCAGCCACGGTCCCCGCACAGCCGACATCGAATGTCCCCGTCCCCGTCCCGGGTCCCCATGGTTCCGACGAGCCGGTCCGGGACCGAGGACCGAGGACTCCTCGGGGACCGGTCCCCGAGGAGGCGGACCCTAAAGCTAAGGCCGACGCGGGGACCGAGGGCGACGCAACGGGGATGTCCGCGGGGACCAAGCTCCCTGAAGACAGCGCGGTCCCGGGGACCGGTCCCGCCGATCCAGAAGCCGCAGCGCGGGACACAGCGGCCGCGAGGACTGACCGCAACGCGCGAAAGGTAGCAGCTCAGGACCCAAATTCTCATCGGGGGCCGAGCCTCGCGAAGTCCGGGACCGATAGCGCCGAGGACCGCGGACCGACCCCCACCGAGTCCGGGACCGAGAACACCCAGGACCGCGGACCGACCCCCACCGAGTCCGGGACCGAGAACACCCAGGACCGCGGACACAACGTCCCGCTTCGCCGGAAGCCGACCAGGACGTCCCGGACGAAGAACAAGGACAAGCGTGCCCGGTCCCGCTCTCCGCAGACGGAGCGCCAGGCACGCGAGCCGAGCGAGTCCGAGCGCCAGCTTGTCCGCGAGGTACACCCCCATGTTCCCGCTCTCCTCGAACGGGACGGCAACGGAGCGATCACTCGGGTGCAGCTGCGCGAAATCATCCGTCGCCAGGGCCTGACGGGTGTCGGTAACGACCGAATCGGCCTCGTCCTTCAGGAGCTGCGGAACGAGGACATCACGACGACGAGGAGCACCGCCCGATGAAGACCTGCCACCAGTTCAAGACCGTCCGCGCGGAGTACGAGCGAGAGATCGGATTCATGCTCGCTCACTCCAAGCGGCACGCAGGCAGGCCGGCGGCGAAGTCCAGTGCGAAGCAGGCTGCTTCGGCGAAACAGCGGATGGCCCGCGCGCTCAACAGTCACGTCGGGCGCTGCCCCGAGTGCGGTTGAACCGGCAAAACCCCAGCTCAAAGCCCGTACCCGTAAAGTGGCCCGGCTCCACGCCGGGCCACCGCCCCTCTTAGGAGGTACGCCGTGATTCCTCGTCCCCCTCGCCTTTCCGAGCCCCCCACCGCCGAGGCCGATGCCTGGGCGGACGTCCTGGTCCGCCGGCAACTCCTCCACGCCGTCGTCCTCACGCCAACCGGGCAGTGGCTCGTCCAGGACCGTCCCAACAGACCGGTCCGCGTCCTTGCCAGCCCAGCCGATGTCCTCGCGCTGGCCGCAACCATCCAGCAACACACCCGCTCCACGAGGACCGAATCCCGATGACAAACGCACCCAAGAACGGCACCACCCCGGCACCTGCACTTGAGCCCAACTCGGTCTCGGGGCGAGCAAGTTATCGCAAGAGCATTGCTCCCGTCGGGAGCAATGCTCTTGCGTCCCCCGCCCCTGGAGTGGCGGGAGCGGATCGGCACCGGGGGGCGCCGATCCGTGAGGATGCGACCGAGGGCGGTTCGCATCCTGAGAGGCAGGACCAGCACGCCTGCCACAGTGCGCACTGCGCTCACACCGTGCCTTCGAAGCCGCATGTGCAGCAGCGTGAACGCCTGCGCGACGAGAACAAGCGCATGCGCCAGCCCAGCTGCCGCATGAATGACGACGAGTACCAACTCCTCTCCCGTGCAGCCGCCGTGTGCCAGATGAGCGTCGCCAGTTTCCTCGCCCACGCCGCTCTTAAAGCCGCCGGCGACCTCGACCGTACGGCGGCGGAAATCGCCGCCCAACGAGAAGTCCACAACGAGCTCTTCGCTGTGCGCCGGCACCTCGGCCACATCGGCAACAACGTCAACCAGGTAGCCAAGGCCATCAACTCTGGTGCCGACGTCCCGTACGCCGAAGCCGTACTCGGCGCCGTCCAGCGCGCTACCCAGCGCGTGGACTCCTTCATCCAGCACTACCTCGACATCGAAAGGCGAACCGGATGATCCCGCGCGTCCACAAGCGCGGCTCGAACACGTTCGGCCTGCTCAACTACCTCTACGGCAAAGGGACCCATGAGGAGCATGTCGACCCGCATCTCGTCGCGGCCTGGGACAGTTTCGCTCCCGATCCCGGTCGCGATCCGCAGGCCACGAAGCGGCAGCTGCAGCAGCTCCTGGACCAGCCCGTCCAGGCGCTCGCGGCGTTGCGCCGCCCGGCGAAGCACGTCTGGCACCTCTCGGTGCGGGCCGCACCGGATGACCCGGTTCTCTCCGACGAGCAATGGGGCGAGATCGCCCGACGCATGGTCGCCGCGACCGGCATCGCTCCGGCCGCCGACGAGGCGGGATGCCGCTGGGCGGCCGTGCGCCACGCCGACGACCACATCCACATCATCGCCACGCTCGTCCGCGAGGACGGCCGGCGCCCGCGCCTCAACAACGACGCCAAGCGGTCTCAGGCCGAAGCCCGCCTGATCGAAGCCGAGTACGGGCTCAAGCAGCTCAGTGCCGGGGATGGGACCGCAGCGCAGCGCCCGACCAGCGCCGAGCGCCACAAGGCCCAGCGCCAGGGCCGCGAGCGCACGGCGCGCGAAGAACTGCGCGAGAGCGTACGTCGAGCGGTGACCGGCGCCAGAAGTGAAGAGGAGTTCTTCGACCGTCTCGCCGCCGCCGGCCTGCTGATCCGCAAGCGCGAGGCCCCGTCCGGCGACCTGCTCGGTTACAAGGTCGCCCTGCTCGACGACCTGAACAAGGACGGCGAGCCGGTGTTCTACCCCGGTGCGCGCCTGGCTCCCGACCTGTCCTTGCCTCGCATCCGCGAGCGGTGGTCCGGTGATGCGCAGGACGTCCCTGCGGCCCAGCGAGGGGAAGCGATTCGTAGGGAGCCGGGCAGTCCGGCCTCCGCGCGCCGCGGAACTGCATCGGCCGTGTGGCAGGCCGTGCTCGTCGTCGAACACGGCGAGGACGGGGTCGCCGCCGCCCACATCGCCGCGGTCGGCGAGGTCCTGGATGCCCTCGCGAAGACGTCTGCCGCTCACACCCGCCGCGAACTGCGCGACGCAGCAACGGCTTTCGAACGGGCCTCGCGCTCTCACGTTCGCGCTGTACGCGGGCACGATCGAGCCCTGCGACAGGCCGCCCGCGACCTCGTCCAAGGCGGTCCGGCCCTCGGCCGGGGCGAGGACGGTGCCACCACGGCGATGGCGATCGACATGTTGTTCTTCCTCGTCACTGCCGCCGCCCACTGGCATGCGAGGAAGGGCCATGCCCAGCAGGCCGAAGCCGCTAGCCGGGCCGCCGAGCACCTGCGCAACGCTTACCGGCCCGCCGCCGCTCAGCCGCTCGGCGTGCTCTACCAGCGCGGCCGACGCCTGAGCCGGCCGGTGCTCCAACGACAGACAGCGCTTCTGCGCGAAACGCTGCCGAGCCTGGCCGAGCAGATCCTCGCCGAGCCCGGTTGGTACGCCCTGGCCGCGACCATCGCGGAAGCCGACGCCGCCGGCCACGACCCGGCAGCGCTCCTGTCCGACGCCGTGGAGAGCCGAGAACTCGGCACTGCGGACTCGGTCAGTGACGTCCTGGTGTGGCGACTGCGGCTCCGGGCAGATCTGCCGGTCGACGCTACCGCAATACCGAAGAACCGCACGGCAAAGAATCCGGCGACCGTGCGCCCGCCGACGCCCCGAACCACCAGCTCTGGCCGCCGTTTCGGCGACGAGGCACCCGGCAACACGCGATGAGCCCCCGCCGCCGATGCGAGTGCGCCTCAGAGGAACTCGTGGACGCCGCGCACTCTCGTACGCAGCTTCGCCTGGGTGGCCCGGCTGTCGAGGCGGACGTCGAGTGCACCGGAAAGCGAGGTGCCGGCGCGGAGTCCCTCCGGCAACCGGGAAGCATCGAGCCCGTCCCGTTGAGCGATCAGCACACCCAGACGGTGACGACTCACGGCATCCCCACCCGCAAGGTGGTGTACGCCGCACGCGTCGGTGAAGGCCAGCTCCAGCAGGGCAGCGGCGAGGTCCCCGACATGCACGGGACAGCGGACGTCGTCGGTGAACAGGGCACCGGTCCGGGAGCCGGTCGCGAGGTCGTGCACGAGGCGGACATGCTCGGACTGGATGCCGCCGATGATCAGAGAGGTACGGGCGATGACGGCATCCGGAGTCAGAAGCCGGATGCCAGTCTCCGCCGCCGCCTTCGCTGCCCCGTACGGGGTGACGGGATCGGGGAGACAGGACTCGTCGTAGTGGACTCGGGTGCCGGAGAACACGGCGTCGCTGCTCACGTGAACGAGGCGGCAGTCGTACTTCGCCGCCGTCATCGCCAGGCGGACGGAGCCTTCGGCCGTGACGGCCCAGTTGGCGCTGCCGCTGCTCGCGTTGATGACCACGCAGGGGGCGAGCGAGGCAACAACCTCTTCGACACGGCCGCCGTCCCTCAGATCCACCTCATGCCACGTCGCCTCCGGACCATCGCACGGCCTGGTCGCGAAGGTCGCGGCAACGCGATGCCCAGCGACAGACGCCTGGCGGACCAACTCGGCGCCCAGGAACCCACTGCCTCCGACAATAAGGACCATCACGGCATGCCACGGTAGACGATCCCCACCTGGCTCGGAGTGCCTCGCCCACAGCGGCCCTGACCCGAGGATGCAGGAAACGCCTTATGACCTGCCGAAAGTCACTGTGAACTTTGTGAATTGAAACCGCCAGGGGCGTGAGGCACGATCATGAAGCGAGTAGGACGAGGCAAGGGGAGGACGCCAGCGTGTTTCACCGAATACGACGCAGGGCCAAGGAACCGAGCGAGGAGCAGCGCCAGTTCGCCGAGGTGTTTGCGCGGATGCAGAACCAGGTCCCGGCGGGCTTCGGGGAGCCGCCGGCCGAGCCGGAGCCCACCGACCCGGCCGGCGCGGTGGACGACTTCCTCCCGCCGGAGCTGCGCGTACCGAGCCACGACCAGGTCGACGGCAAGATGATGCCGTGGACGCAGCCCCTGGTCCTCGACGGCGAGATGGTCGCCTGCGCCGAGTGCGGTGCATACCGGGACTGGCTCATCCTCTCCACCCACGGCCAGATCTGGCTGCGCTGCCGGGCCGGCCACCAGCAGCAGGAGACCCGCCTCGACACCGCGTGGTACAACCGGCACTCTGGACCGGCGGACGCGACGCATGCAACGTTCGAGGACTGCCTGCGCCACCTTGGGCACTGACCACCACTCCTACGACCCCACCGGGCCTCCGGGCCCGCACTGACCACCCGTCGCCTAGCACCAAGGGGTCAGTTCCGTCATGCGCGCTCGCGTCGCCACCACCATCCTCGGCATCACCGCCGTCCTCCTCGCCGTACCCGCCTGCTCCACCGACACCGTCGGCACCACGTCCGACTCCGCGCCGTCCGCCCGTACCGGGGCGCAGGCCGACGCCGCCCAGCAGGCTGCCCTGCTCTCGTCAGCCGCGCTGGAGACGCGCCTGCTCAACGAGAGCGACCTGGGCAGGGGCTACCTGCGAAAGCCTGAACGCCCCTCCCAGCACGACGACGTCACCGTCATCGGCTGCCCGGCCCTGAGCGAGCTGGGCGGCGACGCCGCGACCGGCGGCACGCTCAGCTTCCCGCGCAAGGCGAAGGCGGACTTCACCTACGGCGGCAGCTCCTCAGAGGTCTCCGAGGATCTGTACAGCGACAGCCCGACCAAGCTGTCCGACGGTATCGGCCGGATCTTCGACGCGATGACCGGGTGCCCGACCTATCAGGTCGTCGCCGGCGGCGCCCCCATCGACATGGCCACGCAGAAGCTGATACCGCCCCACGAGCTCGGCGACGAGCAGTGGAGCCAGCTCCTGACGTTCTCCACGAGGGAACGGAGCACCGTGGTCAAGCAGACCGCCATCCGCGACGGAAGTCTGCTGCTGATTGTCTCCGGCTCCCCGGCCCTCGTCGACCGGCACCTCGACAAGGCCCTCACCAAGGCCACGGCAACGAGCTGACCTGCCCATCCGCCCTGCTGCTGCCTCCGACCGCTGTGCGTCGGGGGCAGCAGTGCGTCACAGGGGGCAAAGCCTTGTGGACATCAACGGTGCACGGCGACTGTCGCGGTCCGGGAAGCAAGAAGCCCGGCGCCCTCCGATGAGGAGGGGCCGGGCTGCGGGCGTCGGGAGTGGCTGGCTGGATGTTAGATGGCCGGCGCGCGCAGGAGCTGAGCCTGGGTGGCCTCGGGCAGCACCCGGCGCAGGACCGGCGCGGTTGAGCTGAGGGAGGCAGCGAAGGCCGCGACGAGATCGTGCGGGACGCTCGTGCCAAAGGACACCGCCCACAGGCACGGCGCGCCGAGTGCGGGCTCCGCCCACGCTTGCCACCCAGCCGATCCCACTTCGTCAACCTCGGTGGTCAGGGCGCGGGGGTCGCCGTCCTGGATGAGGGGCGGCACCTCGCCGAGGCTGATGTGCGAGGTGAACGTCGGATCCGTCGCCGCCCGGGGTTGGTCGATGTCGCGGAACCAGCCGTGTGCAGCGACGGCGTCGAGAACCAGCTCGGGCCCTGCGATCGGCACGGCGGGCTGGTTGCGGGCATCTAGCGCGACGAGAAAGTCGGCCACGGACTCGCCGGGGACGCCGGAGGTGAAGTACGCCGACCACTGAGCGAGCGGGCTGCTCGTGTCCGGGCGGGCGGAGACCTGCCAGGCGATCGGCAGATCTCCCAGGTGGAACGGCTCGTCCGCCAGGCTCCACTGTGCCCACCGGAGGGTGTCGGGGCTGATGTGCAGGACGGTGCTGCGCAGGACCTGGCGGTCCTCATCTGCTTCGTCCGGCTGGTGGCGACCGCGGACGATCGTCAGGCTCGTCCAGCCCAGGCCGGAGAGCGTGTTGGCGACGGCGTCGTAGAGGCGCCCGTCGTCACCGGCCAGATATCGGGGCCCGACCCAGAACGCGGGCTGGCCGCCACGCGGAGTGGACGGATCGAGAGGGAAGTCGGGGTACAGGGGCGCCTCCAAGGGCTCGGTGCGGGTTCTACTTGCCGCCGGCACGGCGGCGGGGTCGGCGTGGGGGCGCCTGGACAGGGCCCTGCCACGTCAGGTCGACGGCCACCTCGGGCGGCAGATGGCCGAGCTGGGTACTCTCGTCCCGCCCTTCGGCCAGGTAAACGACGGTCCGGCCGGTCTCGTCCACCGATTGCACGACCTGTGCCAGCCGGTGTGCCATCGGAAAGAACGGGTTCATGGCCTGGCGGACCGGAGCACTCCGGTCGCAGGCGGACAACAGGTCGATGAGATCACCGACGGTCATCTCCGGGGACGTCACGAAGGGCCTCCTGGAGTGAGGGGAAACGGGGAGCGAAGAAGGCCGGCAGGAAGCCGGTCCTCCGGGCGGGGGCTTCCGCTGAGTTCCGCGCGGTCATACGCGACGCGACGTCTCCAACACTCGGGCCACGGCGGCGGCGACGATGTCGGCCGGTGTCTCAGTGCCGAACGACAGGTGGTAGCCGGGCACCTCGACCGTGCCGGTGACGGCTATCGTCCATCCCTCACCGTCGGTGCCGGGGCGACCGAGCGGGAACCAGCCGAGGTAGAAACGGCCGTCCTTCGAGCTGACATGCACGTCCGCGCGATCGTCCACGATCAGGTGGAAGTCCTCCGCGGAGAATTGGTCCATGACGAGTGTGGGCTGACCGGGGCCGAGCTGCCACTCCCGCGGTCGCAGGGCTTCGATGGTGGTGGAGAAACCGGGGCCCGCAGGGAGTGTGGTCATAGGCAATCACCTCTCTGACCTGGGGATTCCTGCAAGGTTGTCTACGTTGACATGCCCTCGCGGCCGTTGGCCAGTCTTTCCGCACTCTTTCCTGTCTGCCCCCGGCGAACTGTGTCCGTCGACATCGAACCCGGCCCCACATTGACCGTGAGAATGGCGATGCGCCGAAGCTCGGCAACAGCATCACGAAGGCAGTTCCTGAGGCCCTCGGCGCGTCGGCAGGCCCCAGCACCAGCATCTGCCGCCTTACCCGTTCACGCCCACTCCACCCAAAAGGCCCTGGGAACCACCCATGGCTCCCAGGGCCTTCGAGGCATGCGCAGAAAAGCGCCCGTTTACTCCACCCACAGGGTCAGACACGCATGACGACCACCGACGCAAGGGCGCCAGCCGCCCAGGCGAGCAGCAGGCTCTGGCTCCTGCTGACGCCGTTCGCGTCAGCCCACCGTTTGGCGAGGGCACGGACGATCACTCCAGTCACGGCCGCTACCTGATTCCTGGACATAAGTCAGTCCTTCCGAGAGAAGGGAGAGACGCTCGAATTGGCGCCGCTCACTCACAGAAGCAGAGCAAAGCCACTGGTGACAACGGGCATAGGTGCGTTTGCAAGTTAGAGCGGCCCGGGACGGGAGTACTCGGCTCGACCGGTCGGCCACTGCGCCACTACGTTGCTCCGCATGGCAGTTGAAATCCGTGTTCTGCGGCGCGACGACCTCCTTCTCGCCGCCACGTCCGCCGGCTTCAGTGTGATGACCGAGCGGCGGCTGGAGGACTTTCGACGCGACGGCCTGATGCCCCGACCCGTCCGCGTTGGCAACGACGGGCGCCGTCCGGTCTGGATCTACCCGCCGGGCAGCGACCGCCAGCTGGTCCAGCTCCTGCGCTGGCGCAAGCACACCTCGAATGTGGACGTGCTGCGCGTCGTGTTGTGGATTGAAGGCTTCCCACTCGCCCTTGACGTTGTCCGTGCCTCCGCGATCGCCGTGATGGACGGCCTGTCGCACGAGCTGGAGCAGCTCCTCCGGACGGAGGCATCCAGCCGGGGCCTCGACCCGGCTGACGACCAGGACGCGGTCGTGGGTGCCGTCGCCGAGACTATGGCCGCGAAGCGAGGCAAGGACGCTCTGCCCCGCCCGATCCGCGTCCCGGCAGGCGAACGGGCGACCGCCGTCGCGCAGCTGCTTCATATCTTCGCCCTCGGCACCCAGCCGGACGTGACCGAAGACGAGGCGGAGACGGTCGAGAAGGTCCTTGGCGTCTCTCCGGGCAGACGGCATCGCGTGGAGGACGCCGGCCCCTGGCTGACCGGTCCGGCGAGCGTCCTCGTCGGCGCTGCCGACTTCGTCTCCCTGCCGCGGATGACCGAAGCACTCACCGACGCCACCGATTCCGAATGGGAGGAAGCTCGCTCATCAGCTGCGGCGTTCTTCCTCCAGCTCCCCGTTTTCAGTCGGGCTGTCGCCGCTATGACCGGCAATAAGAACTTCGCTGGTATGGGCGGACACACCGCGCTGGACAGCGAACCCCTCATGGCCGTCCTCCTGATGGCCTTCGTCCTGGGTGCACGCGGGGCCGACTGGTTCGGCAACGTGGAGGACCTGGCTGCCTCACTAGCGCGATGGCCGACCTTGGTGGGCGAGATGAAGCAGGTGCTTGACCTGCCGCAGGCCCAACTTGACCGCAATCTCGCCGGCCTCGGCCACGAGATGCGGGCCCGCACTCAGAGGGTCATCCAAGCCCTTCTGGACGGCGAGCTGGACACCGGTCCCAAGCTGTGCGGTGACGCGTAATTCACGACGAAAAGCAGACCTTAGGCTTCTTTCATGAGCACAGTGCGCGCCCGGGTGTGGCGCTTCACGATTGAGAAGGGGAAGGCTGGCGCGGAGGCTGTCCGGGCCGTCGAAATCGGGCAGGGCCCGCTGCCGGTTTCCTTGGCCGCCATGGTCAACGTCAACGCCCTTGCCTGTGACCTGCGCAAGACGGTCGACCAACGTGTACGCGATCACGAGATCAGTCTGCTGCTCAGCTACATCGTCGGCGATCAGGGCAAGGGGCAGCTCGGTGCCGAGTGTTACGCCCTCGACTCCAGCGCTGGCCACATCCAGCGTTTCGTCAGCGAGTGCACCGGGCTCGGTGTGATGAGCGCTGCCAGCGAGGTCCTGTTCGACTGGAAGCACACGACCAGCGGGCTCAGCAGCTTCGACGTGTTGCCTGGAAAGCTTCGTGGGGTGTACGCGAATACGGGCGTGCGACCGGATCTCCTGTACGACTTGGCCGACGGGCCGGTCGCCGGAGAAGCACGGGGTCGGCGAAGGCGCGCCAAGCAGATGTTCCCGGCAGGCAAAGGCACCCCGGAGCAGCGGAAGCGTCTGGAGAAGCTCGCCCAGTGGTCCGTTGACCACGGTGATCATGCCTACTTCATGAGCTGGGTCTGGATCGGCCAGGGCGGCGTTTACGTCGATATCTTCCTTCCCGAGGACTCCGTCGCCCTGAAGGGCCTCAAGACCGGCTGGATCGAGACGCCGGGAGGCGGGAAGCCCTGGCAGTTCCGCGTTCCCCGGCCCGACCCCCGCCGCGTGGTCGCCCCGGCCCCGGAAGGAGACCTCGCGATCCAGGTTCCACTTCCTATGGTCAGCGGTCAGGTTGCCACCAGGGCAGCGCTCAGGCGGGTGGGGCCAGCGGCGGAGGAAGCGATGAACCGGGCCTTCAGCCGCGAGGAGGACGAGATCGGCACGTTCGCCGGCGTACCTGTCCGGGGGCGTTGGATCCCCGGCGACACCCTTGGTGAGGCGCGGCACGAGGTATTGCTCGGTATCTTGGGCGAGCGCGTGGAACTGGACCGCCGTGCTCAGCGCGAGCGACTGGCCGCCCTGACAGGAGATCGGCTCGACACGTTCCTCGACGGCCGCCTGGTCACGGTCGTACGCTCGGTCGAGAGCCCCCGACCGACCTGGGATCGGATCAGCGCGGAGTTGCTGGAGCACTGAGGCCCGTATCCCGCGCATCAGCGGCAGGCCAGATCCTGAAGGGCTTGTTCTGGGCGACTGGCCTGCTGCGGAGCGCTCACATCCACCCCACATACCCGCGCTTGACCACCTGCGCATCGTGTATGAAGGCCCAGGAGGTCGGCAGGTAGGCATTATCCCGCCCGCGGATGACACGGGCTTCTGGACGGCGCGCCGGCGGGTTGGCCAGGTAGGCGTCGATGACCGGGATTGCAAAGCCGATGCCTCGTCGGCGCTTGCGCTCATACGGCGCTAGCTCGTTCAGGTTGCACGGGAGGCAGAGGATCCCGCGGACGCAGCAGCGGTTGCCGGACCTCTTCATGTCGCAGCAGTAATGGTCGTGATCGATCTGCCAGGGGCGCGGTTCGGCGTGAGGGATACCGCCGTCGCAGGGCTCTTCATTGTCCCCGCAGAGGCCGCACCGAAAGTTTTGCGCACGCCAGATGGCGTTGTACTGGGGGATGGTGAGCCCGTACTTCTCGATGCCCCGGCGCATCCGATAACACCCTTGGCACTCGCGGCCCCGTACCAGGCGGGCCGCCCACGCCCCACAGTCGCAGAATTCACCGTCCCCTTCGAGTTCGATCTGTGTAACGATCTGCTTGATCTCTTCCGGGGAAATCATGCCGGGATTCTAGTAGAGCTTGCCTCTGACAGCGCCTACCGTCATTGAGCGCTTTCCAGCTTATGTCTGAGCTGGTCGGACACAGGTAGAGGATCTGCGTGTCAGAGCAGGGCCGCCCCAGCGCAGCAGCCGAGTACCGTGCCCGTCAGGCTCAGGGCGAGAAGGACGTTACGGGCGCGCACCTGCTCGGGTCCAACGGCCACCACCATGCCGCTGCGGTCAAGCCGCACGCACCACAGCAACAAGGCCGCACCCCATCTACGGAACAGCCATCGTCCGTACAGCGCGCCGAGCAGCAGGGTGCTCAGCAGGCCGATGACGGCCATGACCACCCGGCTCTGGCCTGTGTCGGCGACGAACGCCGCGGACCAGAGAAAGCGGGCTCCGAGGGCCGCACCCAGAACGAAAGGTGCGGCAGCGGCAGGCAGGGGCCCACGGATGCCCTCCTGCCAGGCATGGATGAGCAGTGCCAGCGTCGCGAGACCCGCCACCCACGGCGCCGCAATCGCGTAGCCGGTACCGGGGGGACACGGGACACCGATGCGCGGACCGCAGTTCGTGGCCGCTCCTGCGAACTCCCACCCGAACACGAAGAGACAGCTCACTCCGCCCCAGACCAACAGATTGAGCAGGAGCACCGTGAGCCCGGATACGAACATGTTGTTCGGAACGGCCCCTTTGTCCCGCCTGCCTTCCTCATTCATCTGTGCGTCGAGCACTGGGCGTTCTCCATTCGTGTGGTCCGGTGGCCAGTTGGACCGAGAGACAGGTGGAACCCCTGTAGACGGGTTTCGACTAAGCGGGGAGGGCTCGATCACGACCGCAGCGTAACGAGGCGTCCATGTGCTCGTGAACAACGGAGCCCCCGGATTCCAGTCTGTGGAATCCGGGGGCTCCGTGTCGTGAAGGGGGTGGAGTGCGGGTCAGCTCTCGGTGGAGTCGTCGGCAGGGCTGTCGGTGCGGCTGCGGCGTGCCATGGCGAGGGCTCCTCCGCCTCCTGCGATCAGCACGGACGGGAGAGCCCCCGGCTTCCACAGTG
The DNA here is from genome assembly GCF_042871445.1 of Streptomyces sp. NPDC005794. Classification (NCBI taxonomy): domain Bacteria; kingdom Bacillati; phylum Actinomycetota; class Actinomycetes; order Kitasatosporales; family Streptomycetaceae; genus Streptomyces; species Streptomyces sp. NPDC005794. The sequence goes on along the minus strand of NZ_JBIAIN010000012.1, from coordinate 199,093 downwards.
TGGAAGCCGGGGGCTCTGTGTCGCGAAGGCATCGAGGGTGAGGGGTCAGCTCTCGTTGGAGTCGTCAGGGGACTCGTCCGCTCGACGGCGGCGGACCATGACGAGGACGCCTCCGCCGAGGATAATCAGCGCCCCCGCGCCGCCGATCAGCCACGGCGTGGCATCAGCGCCGGTGTGAGCGAGGGAGCCCGCTGGTGCCTTCGACGTGGAGTTGCCAACCAGGGTCGCGGTGGCAGGGGTGGAGGAGTCGGGATCCGGTGTGTCGGTGGCTGGCGCTGAGGGCGTGGTCTCGCCGGAACCGCTGCTCGGCGTACCCGGTGTGGACGGGTGCTGGGTGGGCTTGTGGGTCGGCTTGTCCGAGGGATCGGGCTTCGGGTCGGTCGCGGTTTTGGCGTTGGTGACGGTCACGGTAACCGGGGCGCCGGGGCCCGCGGTGAACGTCTTGGTCGGCTTGTAGAGGTCGTAGCCGGTGGGGGCTTTGATCTCCTTGACCCAGAACTGCGTCTTCTCGCTTGTTACCGGCAGGGCTCCGGAGGCCGTGCCCTTGGCTCCGGTGGTCAGGGTGAGCAGTGTCGAGTCGCCAGTACCGATGTTCACGGTCGCTCCGGGCAGGAGTTTGCCGCTCTTGTCGTCCTTTGCCTGCAGGAGAACCTTGGCCGCCTTGAAGGGGCCGATGATCGTCAGCCGGGTGGTCGCGCCCGGTGTGACGATGACGTCCTGGTCGGCAACGATCTCGTGGAGCGGACTGCCGGAAGCAGTCTCCTTCAACCGGTAGACACCCGGCGCGAGGTCGGTGAAGGTCAGCTTCCCCTGCGCGTCGCTCTTCCCGTGTCCGGCTTCCTGACCGGCGGCGTCGAGTAGCAGAAACGTGGCGCCCGGCAGCGCGTCTCCGGCAGTGTCCTTGGTGGTGATCTCGACGCTGCCCGCGTCCGGGGCCGGCGTCTCGGCGGGGGCGGCGGAGGTCAAGGGGGTCGGTTCGGAGGGCTGGGCGCTCGCGGCGGGAGCCCAGGTAAGGGTGCCGGTCACCGCCACAGCGACGGCAGCGGTTCGGACGAAAGGTGCGTGCACGAGAAAGGGGACTCCTTGAACATGGGGGAAGGTCAGCGGATGTAAGCACCGTTGCGGGTGAGCGGCGGGGCAGCGGCCTTGAGCGCGGTACGCCCCGTCGTGCGGCTGGGTGCGGACGCGGTCCAGGCGCCTGGGAACCAGACGGCGGTGTACTGCTCGATGGCGTCACGCAGCCCGGTCGTGACGGCGCCGTCCCACGGCGGGCGGCCGGGGCGGTTGTAGGTGTCGAAAGTGCCGTATTGCTTGGTGTTCGGACGGGTGTTGGTGGCTTCGTCGCGGCGGTGGAACGTGCCGTGGTCCAGGAAGCTGAGTGCCACCGCGTCGATTTCGCCGCAGTCGGGGTGGACGACCGCCAAGCGCAGCCCGCCGTAGGTCTCCGCGTGGATGGTGCGGCTGAAGTCGATCCGCAGCCGCATCGGTGCGCCTGGGATGGGGACGGCGAAGTAGGTGTTGCCCACGACGGTGTGATCGTGAAAGGGAAGGCACAGCTCGGCGAAGAACTCGGGGGCCTGCAAGGACAAAGAGGGTTCTCCAGATGTGGGGTTGGGCTGCCGTCAGCGACGGGGGCCGGGCAGGGCCGGTCGGCTGGTGGTGCTCCAGCGCGGGACGCTGGTCGCGGGGAGCGCGGCCAGGCGTCGGGATGAGACAGCCCGCTGCACGTCGAGCGGGGTGGGAGTCGGCGGGCCGGGCGGCAGGATCGGAGTGAGCTGGACCATGCCCTCGCGGTAACTGAACGTCGCCTCGCGCCAACGGGGCAGTGGGGCCGGGTCGGAGACGCACTGGGTGACGGCAGTGAGCAGGGCGACCGGGGTGCCGGTGCTGGCGGTCGCGTACCAGGCAGGCCGGTCGATGGACTTGCCGGCCCACAGCTGCCAGCGGGCGTCTCGGGTGGTCAGTTCGGCTTCCGGGTCCAGAGGCCCGGTGGTGAACTCCAGCCCGGCGAGCCCGTCGGGTGACTGGACTGCGAGATTGCCCCACCGCGTGCGCTCCAGCTGCCAGCCTCGTTTGATGAGGGGGACGACGGCCAGGAACGGCTCGCGGTCATCGCTTCGGGAGTCCGGTGCCGCGAGGTAGGCGTCTGGGCCCTGCTCGTACGCCGAGGCGAGAGCTGTGGTGAATGCCTGGACGAACTCGGTGGGGGTGCTGTCGTTGAAGCAAACGCCCCAGGTCGGCGGTCCGAACGGGTCCTGGTAGGCGTTGATGCGCCAGAGACCGTCGTCCTCGCCTGCGGGGAGGTAGCCGAGGTGGATCTTGTGGTCGGGGGCGTTCGTGTACGCGTTACCGAGGTCGTCGTGCTGCAGTTCCCAGCCGAGGTCGAGGAGCGGAGCGAGGGCTGGGTCGCCGATGCCGGTGGTGCCGGCGAGGTAGCGCGGGGAGACGTAGACGTCCCCGTCGATGTCGGAGCGCGGATCGGGCTGATAGCTCATCGGTCTGCCCTCGTGGCGACGGTGATCTCGTCGGCGGCGGCATCGAGGCGGTCGGTGACCTCGGCGGTGTTCCGGCCGGTGACGATGTAGAACCCGGCCCGGGCGGTGAACAGGTCACCGTCGGGCGGCAGGCGGAGCTGCTCGCCGATCTCGCGGATCCACTGCACCTGCCGCAGCCACGGGGTATGGGCGGCGAACGGGGTGTTGATGTGCCGCGTGGTAAGGGTGCCGGAGGCTTCCGGGTAGAGCATGCGGATGCCCGCTGCCCCGCGTCGGGTCGGGGTGAGGTCCGGTGCCCGGCCGCAGGCGAGGTCGGCGGCGGCCTTGGGCAGGTCGATGCCGGTGGCGAGGCGCACTAGGTGGCCGATCATGTCGCCGCCGATGCGCGCGTTGACCTCGATCAGCCGGGGCCTCCCGTCCACGAGACGCAGTTCGACGTGCTGCACACCGTCGGCGATCCCCATCGCGTTGACCGCGGCAGCGGCGGTCGGGGCGACCTGGGCCAGGAGAGGGTCGGCGGCATCGACGGTGTGCCCGGTCTCGTCGAAGTACGGGGCGGGCCCCAAGTGCTTGCGGGTGAGGGCGACCGCGGTGGTCCGTCCCTGATGGGTGACGCATTCGACGGAGAATTCCGGTCCGTCGAGGTACTCCTCGACCAGGACGCCGGTGTCCTCGCGGCTGCGGCTCGCGCCCTTGGAGGCGAACGCGAACGCGGCAGGCAGCTCTTCGGGCCCATCGACGCGGATCACGCCGATACTGCCGGCGAATGCGGCGGGCTTGAAGACGGCTGGGAAGCCCAGCGTCATCGTCGCAAGGCCGGCCTCCAGCAGCGTTCGTGCCTTCATCGAGGCGGCCGACGGTACCCCATGGCGGGCGAACAGGGTACGGGCAGTGCCCTTGTTGCGGCAGGCCCGCATCACCTCGACGGAATTCGAGGGCAGACCAAGCGCGCGGGCGAGGCGGGCGGTGGGGACGAGGTGCCACTCGTCCCAGGTGACCACGCCGGCCAAGTCGTGGCGCTCGGCCAGGGCCCGGCCACCGGCGAGCAGGGCTGCGGGGTCGGTGAGGTCGGCGACGGCATGGTCGACGATGAACGGCCTCTCCCACGACGGCTCGGTACCGGTGAGCAGGACGACGTCGTACGCGGCGGCCACCTGCTCAAGGCAGTAGCCGCGATAAGTCTCATCACCCGGAGAGACCAGGAGTACGAGGGGACGAGCGGACAAGGAAAGGGTTCTCCGTATCAGTGGACGGCAGGACGAGAGAAAAGGCAGAGGTGTCTCAGGCGGCACGGCGACGGCGCAACTCGAACGCGCCGGCCCAGCGGGGGTGGTCGGCGATCAGCTGGCGCGCGTAGAGGGAGGTGTAGTTGTTGTTCAGCCCGGTTACGCCGTGCGGGAGTTGGCGGCGCAGGTCTTCGAAGAGGTCCTTGAGGCTGACTCGTGTGGCGCCGGCGGCCAGACGGCGGGTGGCCATGCGTTCCAGCGCGCGGTAGACGTGGGGGTTGGCCGCGTCGAAGGCGTGGAACTGTTCGGTGATGCTGCGACCGCTCGCGCGGTGCGAGCCGAGGACGGCGGTGGGCATGAGGTTCTCCACAGGCTGGGGAGTGCGGCAGGGTCAGGTGCGCAGGGCGGGATCGGTGCGCAGCCGGGCGAAGGCGCAGAACAGGCCGAGGGCCTGCAGGGCGGCGCAGGCGGTGATGACGTGGCCCAGTGCGTCTGGTGGGGTGAGCGCGGTGAGGATGCCCGCGAGGGGGAAGGGCAGCAGGAGGATGAGGATGGTCGCCGAGAGAGTGCTGCCGAACTTCTCCGGAGGGATCAGGCGGGAGCGAAGGGTGCGCAGGACGACTGTCATGCCGCCTTCGGCCGCCATGAGGACCGCGATCAGGATCAGGTAGGACAGGTAGTCGGGGGCCTGGGCGGCGGCGAGGCAGGCGAGTGAGGCGAGGGCGGCGCAGGTGGCGCCGACCGGCCACAGGCCCAGGCGGTCGAGGGCGAAGCGGCAGAGGGTGACGCTGAGGAGTGTTGCTCCAGCGGCTGCGGACCAGACCAGGCCGACGGCCGTGGTGGACTGTCCGAAGTGCTTGACGACGATCACCGGGCCGGCCGCCTGGAGGAGCCCGGTGGCCAGGTTGGACAGGGTCAGCCCGGTCACGAGCCAGCCGAGCGCGGGAAGGGAACGGATGGTGCGCCACCCGGTGAGCAGTCCGGTGCCCGGCTGCCCCTTCGGTGCGCGGGCGGGGACGACGGGCGAGGGGGGTGTGCGCAGGGCGAGCAGCGCGGCGCACAGCGAGAATGCGGTGATCACGGCGAGCATGGGAGGTGGCCCGGCGAGCAGGAGGAGTCCGGCGAGCGCCGGGCCGGCCAGCATCGCGGTCTGGTCGATACCGAGCAGGACGGCCTGGACGCGGTGGGCCCGTGTCCCCGCTCGGCGGCCGGCGGCGGCACCCGCGGTCTCGGCCGCGATGTAACTGAACTCGGTGAGCATGCCGGTCGTCGCCGCGAGCACCATCACGGTCACGCTCGCGACGAGGCCGGATGGGTAGAGGTGCAGCAGAACCGCGCCGGCGGCGAGGGCCAGCGCGCGTCCCAGGGAGGCGAGGTGGAAGACGACGGCCGCCCCGCGCCGGTCGACGATCGATCCGGCCCATCCGAACGCCATCAGCCGCGGGATCCACTCCAGGGCGAACGCGGCGCCCGTCAGCGCGGCGGAGTTGGTGGTGGCCAGGACCAGCAGCGGGATGCCGTACGTGGACATCGCGGACGCCAACGCGTCCGCCGTACGGGGCAGGTAGATACCGTGCATCAGCCCGGTGCTGTGGCGTGCGTGCCGGGGTGCAATCGCTGCGCTCACGCGACCGGCTCGGGCTCGGGTATCCGGGTGGCCTGGGGGCTGTCGGCCAGCCACTGGATCAGCAGAGCGCGGACACGGCCGAGGTCTGCCACGGCCTCGGCGCTCGACAGGTGTGCGCCCCACGGCCACGAACTGCCTTCGGCGTCCTGGGCCACGAGTGACGGGGTCAGCAGGTCGAGGACGTGTCGGATGCGGCTGCTGAACTCGCAGACCGGTGTCGGGTAGGCGTGGCGGCGGGCCCAGCGAGCTGCCGCGTCGTACAGATCAGCCAGCTCCGACCCGGGCTCGGTGAGTTCCAGTCCGGTGCCCGGTGCGGTCCGGACGAGACCGTGGGCGCGGGCGGCTTCGGTGGCGCTGCGCTGCTGGTGCCTGGGGAGGTCGGGGAGGATGTTGGCCAGTCGTCGCGGCGGTATCGTGCCGTTGTCGTCGATCTCGGTGACCAGGCGGATCAAGGGGTGTGAGGCCAGCAGGTCAACGGCGGTGCGTACTTCGGCGGGAGTGAAGAGGGTGGTCATCGGCGCGGGCCTCCCGCCGGGAGGGCCGCCTTCGGGCGTGCGGGCGTGGCGTGGGAGAAGAGGTCGCGGTTGTGCCACGCCGGTGAGGTCTCAAGCGTGCGGGTCTGTGGGAGGGCCGCCGGGACAGACCGTGGCTGGCTGCTGACCCACTGGCTCGGCGCGGGTTGCGTCTGGGTGTGCCCCCAGACCGGGTGATGGGCTGCCTGGCTGAGGGGCTGCCCGGCCGACCACGCGGACAGAGCACCGAGAACGGGGCCCAGGCCGTCGCCCGCCGCGGACAGCCGGTAGGGCCGGCCGTTGCCCTCGGTGTCGACCAAGCCGTCGGCGACGAGCTGCCTCAGCGGCGGATACACGTTGGTCCAGTCACTGCTGGGCATCACGATCCGTGCCAGAGCCATCGCGCCGACGTCCTGGCGGGCCTTGAGCACCCACAGGATGGAGGCGGCGTGCCGCCGGGTGAGCAGGGTGAGACTGTCCTCGATCTGCTCGATCGCCGGCAGCGGACGGTCCGCCGTCTCCAGGTGCTTCTCGGCCCAGGTGACGATCACCGGCAGGACCGGCAGAAGGGCCTCGCCACGCTCGGTGCGTCCGTAGGTCACATGCCGTGCGGTGTGTTCGGTGCGCTCGACGAGGCCCGCGTCGCACAACGACTTGAGCTTGGGGTGGAGCTGGCCGCTCTGCAGCCAGGACACCTTGGCCGCCAACTCGCTGTACCGCTGCGACGGCCCGGAGAGCGCCAACAGGATTCTCACGTTCCAGCGTGGGGTGATCATGGCGAGGGCCTCGGTGACGCGGGTGATGTCGGCGTCGGTGTCGGGAGGCAGAGCAGTGATGGCCACGGAAAAAACTCCTGGTGAATAAGGGGGAATAGCCGGATCAGCGGCTATGTGCCGCGCTCTGGCACGGAAGGGCCGGAGCCGGAAGGGGCGAAGCCGGGACGGCTGGCGAGGGAGTCGCCGGGGACGGCTCCGGGGCCGGGACGCGGGCGAGGCTCTGCAGAACGGCGTCGAGCGACTTGGCCTGGACGTCGCGGACCGCGACGGCCTCGGCGAGCCGGCGTACACCGTCAAGGAGATGGGAGACCTCGTGCCGGCCGACCTGGCGCTCGGGGTGGATGAGCCGGGCGAGGTGGTCGCGGTGGAAGTCGATGCTGCGCTCGGCGAGGGCAAGGGTGCCGTGCATGCCGAGCAGAGCGGAGAGCATGCCGGGCGCCTGGCCACGGGCGTGGGCTTCAAGGTCGGCGAGCGGCGCGCCGTACAGGTCCTCGATCCGTCCGGCTACCCCAGCGGACGTGAGGTGGGACAAGCTGCGGCTTTCACGGTCGGTGGGCCCGGGCCGCCCCGGCACGCTGGGGTGCCGGGGCTGCGGACGGGGGCAGGGTCGCGGTGGTCCTGAGTTGTGCCATGCGGACGGGCCGGGCCAGCTGGCCAGGAGGAGGCATGGTGCGCAGCAGCTCACCGAGGGCTACGCGATAACTGTCGCGTGCGTCCAGCGCCGCCTCCAGCCACTGCGCATCGGCGCGGAGCTTGTCCGCCGACAGATCACCCATATCGCGATCCGGATCCATGTCCGTGTGCACACGGTCTCGGACACGGGCGACCTGCTCCTCGGTGAGCGCGAGGAAGGAACGAAGTTCCAGGGCGCGGGCGAGCGCCGGAGAGGCATCGGGGCCGGTCGCCGCCTCGTACAGCTTGGGTACCGGGGGCCCGAAGACCTTCTGCAGTTCAGCGTCCATGGTGCTGGCCTTGTCCCGGCTCATCGCACGGCCCTACCCGCCCGCCATGCCGGCGCCGGTGGCCCCGGGGGGCGTTGGGGAGCGCTGGTCTGCACAGCCGGCCCGGTTCGCGGGCGCAGGCGGGCAAGGCGTTCGGCGGCGCGGCCCTGCTTACCCAGAGCGTCCGGGTCCAGGAGCCATCGCACGATGATGGCCCGCCCGTCGCGTGTGGCAACGGCCGCGTTCACACGGTGGGCGAGGCCCATGGTCGGGTCGTCGACCTCGCTGGGCTGCGTTTCCAGCGCGGTCTCCGCGCGGTTGAGCGCAGCCTGGGCCGCGACCAGATGGCCGTGCCACTTGACGATGTCGGTGGCGTCAGGGTTGGCGGTCGGCGCGGCGGCCACTGCGGCCTTCAGATGCTCCATGTCCATGTCGAAGCGCGCTTCGATCCGTTCGGTGAGCACGCCCACGACATCCTCGACGTCAACGGAAATGCCGTCGGACAAGAGAAAAGCTCCGTTCTGGAAAGGCCGGTGCCTGGCAGAAATATGAGGGGCACCTGTCCCGGTGGCTCGGCCAAAGCAGGCACGAGCTCTGTCAGTTCAGGCACATGCGGACGTCGCGGTAGACGTACGTGCCGGACACCCAGCCCTTGACGCCCGTGGTCCTGTCCGTGATGTAGAGCCAGTTGCCGCTCTTCTTGTGCACGGTGAACATGTGGCTGCGGTAGAGCACGCCGAGCGCGGTGGACTTCGTGGTGGCCTTGGACCGGATGGTCACGGCCGCCGTGTGGACCTCGTAGGGCAGCGGCGGCAGGGAGGAGCAGCTGCTCGCGGGGGCGGCGGCCACGACGGCGGGTGCCGCGCTGGCGGTCGTGGCGGACAGCATGGGCACAGCGAGAGCGCCGAGCATCGCTGCGGATATGGCAATTCGGGTGGAGCGCATGCGGAAGAAACCTCCGTGAGGGCATGGGGGATTTACTTGGAATGGCGCCGCGGTTGTTGTCGCGGCGGCTGTATAAGAGTCCGGAGAATCGCCGGTTTGGCTAACCGGCGATCGTCGGTTATGTTGCGCCGCTTGCGTCGGGCTTGACGCTCAGCGAGAGCGGCCGGCCGGGCGCGGGGCAAGGGTCTTCGCAACCCCTGCCGGAGGGGTGGCTGAGGCTGATGGGCGGACCGGTGGGAGAGGGCTGGCCTCGCCGGTGAGACGGTCCTCGCACCACTGCAGGGCGGCCGTGCTCGTGTCGAAGCCACCCTCGCGCAGGGTGTGGGTCCACGCGTCGGTGTCGACCTCCTCGACCACGACGCGGTACGGGCTGGGGGCTCGCTCGTCCAGGGCGCGCAGTGCCACGACGGTGACCATGTCGTCCGGGTCGTCGCAGGTGTAGGAGTAGCCCATGGCGTAGCGGTCGCCGTCGTCCGCGAGGCGCTTCTCCAGCGCACGAGTCGCTTCGTCCGCCGGCGGAGGCCCCAGCTCGGCGTCGAGGCTGATGGCTTCGTGCGGGCAGCCACGGTGGATGAGCCACGACTGGGCCATTGCGGGCAGCGGCAGGGCAGCTCGCTCGAAGGCGAACGTCTTCCTCTCGAAGTCCCGTTGAAGGTGCACGGCAAGCAGCTGCGGCTTGCCGGGGTGCCCCCACGTGGCGGTGCGGTCGAAGAGTACGTAGAAGCTGTGCAAGCCGCTGTGGTGTTCGGCGAGGGGGACGAGCATGTCCTCGTGGACGGCGACCTGACGGTAGAAGTCGAGGTATCTCTCCTCGTCGGCGTCGAAGTCGTCGATCCCGAAGTTGACTTGGGGGATGAGGTTCCGAGCCGGTTCCGGTTCGGTGGGAGACAACAGGGGCCTTTCGGTGGAGTTCAGCGCCGCTGCGTCGGGGTGGACGCCGGTGTGCCGGGCCGAGCCGGGAGCTTGGGCGCCTGGGTTGTGGGGGTGCGGCGCGCGGCGAACAGCGCGGCGCGTCCGGTGTCGGTGAGGGCGACCGGCTGGCCTGCGTGCAGGGGATGGCCGGTGTCCCGGTCGACCAGGCCGGCGTCCTCCAGCCGCTGCAGCTCGGGGTGAGGGATGCGAGTGCCGGAGGCAGCGGTTACGGACATCCGGCCAGTCAGCAAGTGTTCGTAGAGCTTGGCGCCGCCAGCGATGGCGAGGAGAGCCGCATGGTCGTCCGTCGAGAGCGGACTCGGGCCTTGCGCCGAGGCCGTCGCGGCGGCCTCGATGGGCTCCAAGGCGGCGCTCGCCGTCCGGGCAGCGGCATCGCGGGTATCGGTGGCCTCCTCCAGCTGGTTCACCGTGCGGTCGATGCGCGTGAGCAGGGCGTCATCGACATCGAACTCGCCGCTGGAGAGACGGTTGAGGAGCTTGAGGTAGAACACGACACCGGTCTGGGCCTTGGCCAGCTCACGGTGTCGGTCGACCATGTGGGCGTGAGGCTCGTCCAGGACACCGCGGTCGCGGTAGGCCCACAGGGTGTCGATGTCGTGGCCCGTGGCGGCTTCGACGCGGTGGTCGAGCGGGGAGACCGCACGCCGCACTGGTGTCGGCGTCGGTTCAGGAGGCATAGGCAGGGCTCCAGGCGGTCAGCGGGCGTGATAGTGCGTGGGGTTGGATGCGGGACGGGGCAGACCCGGCAGTGCGGTGGACGGTGGACCGGGCCGGGGCACGGGGCCGCGGGTCGTCAGCTGCGGCGGGCGGGAGCGTGCCGCGTGAGTGCGGGCGCTCAGCGGCCGGCGGGCCATCCCCAGGCGGCGGCCGACTTCGTCGTAGACGTCGTTGCCCGCACGCGGTCGGACCGCGACAACGTGAACTTCCTTCGGGTGTGCGGACTCCGCGGGTGCCGGGCGGAGGCCGTAGACGACGCGCCATTCCTTGCGCGCGTCCACGAACAGCTTCCGGAATCCCTCCAGGTCACCGTCGAGGCGCAGCCCGAAGCGCTGAGCGTTCACGACTTCCTGCAGGTAGGCGAGGGTGAGGTCGCGAATGTCGCTGGGGGCTTGGAGGAGGTCGGTCAGGGCTCGGGGGTCGAAGCTCAGGCCGAAGGCGGGCTGCCCCTGTCCCGTGCTCATGACGTCGGCTCGTCCGGCTCGGCAGGCCCGGCGGCTTCCGCCGAGGCCGCCGCCTCCGTGCGCACGGACGGCGGCGGGCCCGGCAGGAGACGGTGTGCGGGACGGTCGGGAGAGGTCATGCACGCCGACAGCGGGCCGCCGGGGGCGCGGATCGCCGCGACAGCGTGGGTGAGGAAATCCCGGTGCCACACGAACAGACCGGAGAGACCGGCGTCGGGTTCCTTGTGCTGCTGGTAGGCGAGCCACAGGGCGTGGAGCCAGGCCACGACATCGTCGTGTTCCTGCCACTGCAGACACCAGGGCGCCGCGGTGGTGACCTCCGAGCCGTAGACCGGGAGGAAGAAGTCGTCGACCCAGTCCGACAGGGCGTCGAGTTCGTCTTCCCGTTCCTCCCCGTCGAGTTCCAGGATCGGGCGCGGCTCGGGCGGGACGGCGAGAGGCGGCCCGCCGAGCCCTGGCATGCCGAACGCGGCGAACGGCGATCCGCTCGGCTCCGGGGCGGACGCGAGGTGGTCGAGCTGCTGCGCCTGCTGCGCCGACTGCTCCATAAGCCGACGGACGCTCGCCACGATTCCCTCCAGCTGCGGATCCGGGATACGAACCGGCTCCAGCTCCCCCTCGTCAGCGGGCTTTTTGGATTCGGGCATGAAAAGTTTCGGCCTCCTACGGGACGCGGAAAGAGAGAAGGACGGAGCGGCGACGCACGGACCAGACGGCGAGATACAGGCTCTGCTGTGCCGGGATTCCGCTAAGGGCTCCAGTGGCCTCGACCGGAAGCGCGGTCACGGCTCAGGCGGTGAGAACCACGTCGTCCTGGGTGAGCGTGTCGCGGACTGTCTCGGTGAGCCGGTCGGCCGCGATCGACGCGTAGTGCTCGGTCTTCTCCACACCGATGAAGTCCCGGCCTTCCAGCAGGGCAGCGACGCCCGTGGAGCCGGAGCCGGCACAGAAGTCGAGCACCGTGCCGCCCTCGGGGCTGATCTTGACCAGCTCGCGCATCACCTCGACGGGCTTCTGCGTGATGTGCTGGCGCTTGGACCCCGAGGGCTGCGACGCTGAGTACATACCCGGCAGGTAGACCGGGTTACGGGAGCCGTCGATCGGCCCCTTGGATGCCCAGATGATGAATTCACAGTTCTGGGTGAACCGGCCCTTCTGCGGCCTGGCCTGCGGCTTGTGCCAGGCCAGCACGCCCCGCCACAGCCATCCGGCCGCCTGGATCGCATCCGTTGTCGTGGGGAGCTGGCGCCAGTCGGTGAACAGCAGCGCGGTCCCGCCGGTCTTCGTCAGACGGTGCGCTTCGGTCATGATCTGCGTCAGCCAGAACCCATAGCTGCGCTGGTCCATGTTCTCGCCGGTGAAGTCGGCGAGGTCGTTCTTGGAATCGGCGGAGGTGTACTTCTGCTTGGCGGAGCGGGTGGTGCGCTCCTTCGCGGTCCGGCCCCCGCTGTTGTACGGCGGGTCGGTGATGACGGAGTCGACGCAGCCGTCTGGAAGGCCGGTGAGGACGCTGAGGGCGTCGCCCTGGTGCAGGGAAAAAGGCAAAGAGGAACCCCTATTCGGGTATGGGAACGCGGAGCGAAATGGGACTCACCGCCTCACGCAGTAGTCCTCGCGGGCTGGAATCGGGCATGCAGAAGCCCAGGGCCACAGACCGAGGAAGGTGAGGGGGAGTCCAAAAACTGTAGAGGCGAATCCGCCGACGACCAAGAAGTGCTCCGTTGAGGTGCCGGATTCCGATACCTCACGCCGATTTTTTGGTCAACGGCCGATCCGCGCCTACTGTTTTTGAACCGCCCGGCGCACACCGCCGCTGGCTATTCCCCTCCGTGCCTTACAGAGGTACTCCCTGCCCTGGAACACCTAGTTCACGGCCCGGTCGCACGTGGCGAGCGGCAACTCGCCCGTGCCAGCCCGTCCCGATCGCCCACCCCGGCCGCCGCGCCCTTCCATGACGCCTCGCGCTCACGGCACGCCGGTCACCGCACCCCGAAGGACACGTTCATGACGTCTCGCTATCCACCCATGCCCGAAACCGGTGACCGGCGAGCGATCGGCTCCGGTTGAAGGCGCTTGCCGCCGGCATCGGCGTCGTCTTCCTCTCCCCCATCCTGATCGCCGGCACCGGCATGATGCTGGCGACCTCCGCCGACGCCGTACAGAGCAGCGGCTCCCTCAGCAACTGCCTGACCGGCATCGACACCGACAAGGTCGCCGAGCAGGTCGGCAAGATCCTCGACGGCGCATCCGGCGAGAACGTCGACATCGAGGGCCTGGACCTGCCTTCCGAGCAGGTCCCCAACGCGCAGACGATCGTGGCCGCCGGCCTCTCGCTCGACGTCCCCACGAAGGGCCAGATCATCGCGCTCGCCACGGCGATGCAGGAGAGCCGGCTGCGCAACCTGAACTACGGCGACCGCGACTCCCTCGGCCTGTTCCAGCAGCGGCCATCCCAGGGCTGGGGCAGCGCCCAGCAGATCCGCGACCCGGTCTACGCCTCCGAGCAGTTCTACAAGCACTTGCTCAAGGTGAACGGCTGGCAGCAGATGACCGTCACCCAGGCCGCCCAAGCCGTACAGAAATCCGGCCTGCCGGACGCGTACGCGCAGTGGGAGAACCTGGCCACCGCATTGCAGGCTGCCATCGCCAAGACCTTCCCCGGCGGCGGCACCGACACGGACCAGACCACGCAACCGCCGACCCTTACCACCGGCTGCGCGCCGGGCCAGGACGGTTCCGGTTTCGGTCCCATCCCCGAGGGGAGTGTCCCGAAGGGCTACACGATCCCCAAGGACGCCGACCCGAAGGCGCGCAAGGCCATCGAGTGGGCGATGCACCAGCTCGGCACGCTCTACCAGTGGGGCGGGTCCTGCACCAACGCCCACGGACCCGACCCGATGGGCCGCTGCGACTGCTCCAGCCTGATGCAACAGGCATACGCCCGCGTCGGCGTCACCCTCACCCGCACCACGTATACGCAGGTCAACGAGGGCAAGGCAGTATCGCCCGCCCAGCTCAAGCCCGGTGACCTGATCTTCAGCCGCGGCAGCGCCGCACGGCCCGAACACGTCGGCATGTACATGGGCGAGGGCCTCGTCATCGAGGCGCCGCGCACCACCAAGCCGGTCCGGATCACCCCGATCAAGGACTGGACGATTCTCGCCGCCCGCCGCGTCCTCTGACGCCCCGCCCGCCACCGCGCCGGGCGTGCCGCCGCCGCAACATCCTCCGCGCCCGAGAGGACACCTCCCCCCTCCGCTTCCCCTTTTCTGCCGGCCTTCGCCTGGCCCGCGTATGCAAGGAGCCCTGCCACACCTATGTCCGTCCCTCTCGCAGACCGCGTCATCCACCTCGCCTACGACCCAGGCATCTCGCCCCAGGGCGGCGGGCTGCCCGGCCTCGCCGTGCTGAAGAACGTCGTCAACAGCATCAACATGTTCGGCATCATCGCCGTGGTCGGCGCCCTCGCCGTCTCGCTCGGCGTGTGGGCCTGGGGCCACCACACCGGCGGCCACCAGGCCGAGGCCAACGGGAAGAAGGGTGCGACCGTGGCCGCCGGCGCTGCACTCGGCCTCGGCGCCGCCAACGGGATCGTCGCGTTCTTCTCCAATCTGGGGTCGCAGGTTCACTGATGCGGACACGATTCCCTTCTCTCTCGGCGCTCTCGTACGGGGCGCACTGGCCAGCCGGCAAGCGCATCGCGATCGTCGCCTCCGCCGTCGCCGTCCTCCTCGCCATCGCCGCGGTCGTCGCCCTACTGACCGGCGGTGGAAACGGGCACCAGGCTCCTGGGGCCGCCACACCCGCCCCGACGGACAGCCCGTCCTCCACCGAGGACGCCCCGAAGCCTTCCTCCGGAACGGGGGCGGTGCCCAAGCCTCCCCAGATCGCCGAGCCGGTCGCCTACGCCAAGGCGGCGGCCCAGATGCTGTGGTCCTACGACACCCGCAACACCAGCCGCGACCAGCAGCTGGCCGGTATGCACGCCTGGATGACCGGCGAGAGCGCGTACGCCGACTGGGCCTCGGTCTCCGGTCAGGTGCCCGATCCGGTGCTGTGGTCGCGGATGGCCGACCAGGAGCAGCACGCCAGTGCCAGCGTCACCGAGGGCCACTTCCCCTCGGCGTTCAAGCAGGCGCTGGCCGATGACCCGTCCGCGATCACGAAGGCGTACATCTACGTCGTCACCGTCAACGGCAAGCAGCAGATCGCCTGGAAGAAAGGTGGTGGCGGAGCCGAGGAACGGGCTGTGACCCTTGCCGTCCAGTGCCGCCCGAACCATGACTGCACCCTGGCCGCCATCGCCCCGAGCGTCACGCAGTGACCCGCGCCTGAGACAAGAACGGAGGGGTAACTCCTCGTGGGTTTCTGTGATTTCCCCTTGGCAGACAAGCTGTGCGCCGTCGGCGACGCGGTGGACTTCGCCTCGGACCCCGGCAAGGCCATCGGTGACTGGATGGCGAAGTCCGCCGGCGAACTCGCCGCTGCGGCGGCCGACCTGGCCGCCGAGGCGGTCAACACCACCACGAAGGTGGACCTGAATGCCGGCTGGTTCGTCGACAACTACGAGATGCTGCTGCCGCTGGGCCTGGTCCTGCTGGTCGCCACGTTCTGCGCGCAGCTGGTGCGGGCAGCCATCCGGCGTGACGGGCAGGCCCTGACACAAGCGTTCACCGGCACCATGAGCGGCGTCCTGTTCGCCTTCTGTGCCATCGCGTTCACGACGGTCGCGGTCGAAGTGGTCGACGCGATATCCGATGGCCTGTTCAAGGCCGCGCACCTGAACATCGAGACGGCCGTGCGCCGGATCGTGAAGGTCAACCAGATCGGTGCCCTGGCCGGACTGGGCTGGCTCGTCCCGGTCGTTGCCGGTCTCGGCGCCGCCATCGGAGCGTTCCTCTACTGGTGCGTGATGATGGTGCGCAAGGTCGGCATCCTCGTCATGGTCACATTGGCGATCTTCGCTTCCGCCGGTGGCGGCTGGGAGGTCGCACGGCGCTGGCGTAAGGGCTGGATCGAGGCCACCGCCACGCTCGTGGTCTCCAAGCTCCTGATGACCGTGATCTTCGTTCTCGGGATCGCTGCCATGGGCAAGACCGAGGCCAAGGACGGCATCGCCGCTCTGGCTGACGTCATGGCCGGCATCGTCATCATGGTTCTCGTGCTGCTGTGCCCGTATGCGGTCTTCAAGTTTGTGCACTGGGCAGCCGACGGCACCGACGGCGAGTCCATCCACCGTGCCGGTGGCGCGGGAGCCCAAATAGCCAAGGCACATGCCGAGAAGGCCGCCCGCAAGGCCGCCTCGGCTGCGGCCACCGCCGGGACCGGCGGTGCGGCAGCAGGAGCGGGTGCCGCCCCGCAGGGCCCCGATGCCGGCGGTGGAGGGGGATTCCCCGGCGATGTCGCCGCCAACCCGACCGGCGGAGGCACAGAGGGCAAGGAAGGTTCGCCATCCGGCGGCTCGGGTGTCTCGCCCGGTGGCGATGCCGTCAAGTCCGGTCTGGAGAAGGCCGTCCAGCCCGCGCCGACCAGTGTGTCCGACGACACCAGCGGCCAGGTGGGCGGGAGCCAAGGGCCCGGCGGATCGGGGGCGAGCGCCACGTCCGGACAGGGCGAGGGTTGGCAGTCCACCCCGCCGACCACGACCCCGCCGCCCCAGGGCGCACCGCCGTCCTCCGGCTCCCAGAGCGCCACGTCCAGCGGGTCGGCCCCACCGCCGGCGGCCGGTCTCTGATTCTCTGCCCGACTCCCGGGGGCGGGGCCACGCGCCCCGCCCCCGGGTACCACCCGCGCCTCCAGGAACCGCCCCTTGACTGATCTCTCCGCCGCCCCGATCACGGTGAAATTCCCGCACCGGAGCCGCCGCGGCATCCTCCTCGGCCTCTCACTCCCCCAGCTCTCCTTGGCCTCGTGCACGCTGGCGCTCCTGCTGATGACGGTGATCTCCACGGGCCTGCTCGGCGCCGTCGCCCTGGCCCCGCTGTGGGCCGCCTCCGGTGCCCTCATCGCCATCCGCCGGCACGGCCGCTCCCTCATCGACTGGGCGCCGATCGTCACCCGCTACGCACACCGCCGCCGGACCGGCCAGACGCTCTGGCTCGCCCGTCCCGTCACCCGCCCACGGCAGGACGGCGTCCTTCACCTGCCTGGCGCCGCAGCCTCCCTCAAGGTGGTCACTCCCGGTGACTCCGCCAACGGCGCTGCGGCCGTGCACGACCCGCACCAGCAGACCCTGACCGCCATCGCACGCGTCACCTCCCGCGCCTTCGCCCTCCTCGACCCCGCCACCCAGAACCACAACGTCAACAGCTGGGGACGAGCGCTGGCAGGCATCGCACGGACCGGCCACATCGCCACCGTGCAAGTGCTGGAGCGCACCGTCCCCGACAGCGGTGACACCCTCACCCGTCACTGGACCCATAACGGGCGTCCCCAGACCCCGGTCGCCGGACAGATCTACTCCGAACTGGTCTCCTCAGCCGGCCCCGCCGCCGCACCGCACGAGACCTACCTCGCCATTTCCCTCGATCTCAAGGCCGCCCGGCGCCTGATCGCGCAGGCCGGCGGCGGTTTGCCAGGCGCGTTCACCGTCATGGAACAGACGACCTCGTCCCTCGCCCAAGCCGCCCGGAACGCCGGTCTCATGGTGACCGGGTGGCTGAGCGCCCGAGAGATCGCCGCGGTCATCCGAACCGCCTACGACCCCAAAGCCCTCGCAGCCCTCCAGCAGTGGTCCGAGACCGGCCGCGCCGAAGCGGAACCCGCAGCCGCGGGACCTGTCGTCCAGTTCGAGGAGTACGACCGCCTTGCCACCGACTCCGCCCGCCACGCCACGTACTGGGTGGAGAACTGGCCGCGCACCGAAATGGGAGCGGGCTTCCTGCACGGGATCATGTTTACCGCCGGAGTGCGACGCAGCCTGTCCCTCATCTACGCACCCCAGGGGCTCGAGTCCGCGCTGCGGGACGTCCAGCGAAGGAAGGCCGCAATCATCGCCGACGCGAACGAGCGCGCCCGCCGCGGGCAAGTCGATTCCGAAGAGGATTCCGTCGAGTACGCCGACGTCAAGACGCGAGAGCGCCAGCTCATCGCCGGGCACGCGGACGTGGCCCTGACCGGGCTCGTCACCGTCACGGCCGAGACCGACGCTCTCCTCGACTCCGCCTGCGCACAGATCGAGACCGCCGCCGTCACCGCCGGCGTCGACTTGCGCCGCCTCAACTACCAGCAGCCCGACGCCTTCACCGTCGCCGCCCTCCCCCTCGCCCGCACCACCTTGTAGCGGAGGAGTCCTCCATGGGCACATGGGGCACTGGCCCCTTCGACAATGACTCGGCAGCCGACTACGCCTTGCTGCTCGACCGGTCAGGCGTGCCCGAGGTTCTCCTGCGCCACGCCCTCTGCCAGCCAGACAGCACCACGACCGAGAGCTGTGAAGTGATGGTCGCAGCGGCAGCGGTGATCGCCTCGTCCTGCCCTGGTGGCGAGCCTCTCCACCCCGTGTACGGCCCGCACAAGCCCCTGCCGCCGCTCCCCCACGATCTGCGGGAACTCGCGGCTGCGGCCCTCGTCACCATCCTCACCCGGCCTCCACAGACCTATGGATGGGTGAGCGAACAGCTCCTCACACACTGGCTCTCCAACCTCGCCCAACTGCACGGGGTGCTCGCAGCGACGCCAGCCAAGCCGCCCCAGTCGGCTCCAGCCCCATCTCCGGCCTGTCGCCCCACCCCGACGGCGCCCGACTCGGGCCCCCGTCGCCGCTGACCTCACCGACCCAGCAAGGACCTTCTTGAACACCAGTCCCGCGCACGAAGCACAGCCCTATCTGCGTGCCGCCACCGCCGGCATCCGCCACCACGCCCGGAGCCTGCCCACCCAGGACCGCGCCGCCGACCGCGTTCACCTGGACGTGCTGCACGCCCACCTGACCACGCTGCACCAGCTTCTGAACCAGCTCGCAGACACCACCCGGCCCCAGAACCCCGCTGCCGGGCGCCACCTCGCCACCGCGCGGACCCGGCTGTGGCAGGCCGCCACCGAAACCCACGCCGCCTTCCACCAACTGCCCATCACGACTGCGAACTCCACCGAGTGCCGCCCCGAACAGCTTCCCGAGGGACCGACAGTCCTCACGATCTGCCAGCGCCACCTCGCCGCCGGGCACATCATCCGGCGCAAGACCACCCCCACCGACCTCCGCGCGCACACCACGGCATGCGTGCGATGAGCACCACCCGCAGAATCGAGCGCCCCCGATGAGCCACCGGCCCGCCCGCCGCGCCCGCCGCGCCTCCGCCAGCCCGCTGTTCACCCCGCATGGGACCGACCGGGCCAGCCGCAAGAAAGCCCGTCGCCAGCTCGCCGAAGCCACCGCCAAAGCCCGTGCCGAAGCCAGCGCCCACCAGACAGGCACCGCGCCCGCCGAGCACGAGACACCCGCACCGCTCTACCCGTCAAGCGGACGCCCCGGGCCCGCCTCCGCCCGCCAGAACCGGCTGAAACTGCCCGCCCACCGCATGACCACCGCTGTGGCCGCCGGCGCATACCCCTTCCTCGCCGAAGGCGGCCTCGGAGCCGAAGGCATCTACATCGGCCGCGACGTCCACGCGGAAGCCAGCTTCGTCTTCGATCCGTTCGCGCTGTACGGCAAGGTCGAGGGGTTCACCAACCCCAACCTCCTGCTCGCCGGAGTGATCGGCCAGGGCAAGAGCGCCCTGGCCAAGTCCTTCGCGCTGCGTTCGGTGGCCTTCGGATACCGCGTCTACGTACCGTGCGACCCGAAAGGCGAGTGGACGCCGGTCGCGGAAGCCCTCGGCGGCCGGTCCGTCGCCCTCGGCCCAGGACTGCCCGGACGCCTGAATCCCCTGGACGCGGCGCCGCGCCCACAGGGCGTCTCCGAGGCCGACTGGGTCGGCGAGATCCGCAAGCGACGCCTGCTCCTGCTCGGCTCCCTGGCCCGGACCGTTCTGGGGCGGGACCTGATGCCCATGGAGCACACCGCCCTGGACGTCGCCCTGGACGCCGTCGTCACCCGCGCCGCCGCGGGCGGATGCACCCCGCTTCTCGGCAATGTCGCTGCCACCCTCAACGATCCCCGGGCGCTCGACGAGGCCGCCGGGATCATGTCGGGGCAACTCGGCGACGCCGCCCGCGACCTCGCCCACGCGATGCGACGCCTTGTCCACGGGGACCTGGCCGGCATGTTCGACGCCCCCTCCACCGTCGCCTTCGACCCGAACGCGCCCATGCTCACCATCGACCTCTCCCGCCTCGGCGGATCCGGCGACGACACCGCTCTCGTCCTGGCGATGACCTGCGCGAGCGCCTGGATGGAGTCCGCCCTCTCCGATCCGTCCGGCGGCCGTCGTTGGATCGTCTACGACGAGGCGTGGAGGTTGATGCGGCACGTCGGTCTGCTGCAGCGGATGCAGGCCCAGTGGAAACTGAGCCGCGGCCTCGGGATCGCCAACCTCATGGTGATCCACCGGCTGTCCGACCTACTCACCGCCGGCGACGCCGGATCACAGGGCCGCGCCCTGGCCGAAGGGCTTCTCGCCGACTGCAGCACCCGCATCATCTACCGACAGGAAACCGACCAACTCCACGCCGCAGCCTCCCTGCTCGGCCTCACCTCCGTCGAGATGAACGCCATCGCCCACCTCAACCGAGGGCGCGGATTGTGGAAAGTCGCAGGTCGGAGCTTCATCGTGCAACACCTCCTGCACAGCCACGAACTCGCGCTCTTCGACACCGACGCCCGTATGCACTGAAAGGTCCGTGAGTTCACACCACACGGCGACAACCGACAGGAACACTTTCGTGCCCATCCACATCGTGTGGGACTGGAACGGCACGCTCAAGGACGATCGGACCGAACTCCTCAACGCCGTCAACCACACCCTCTACGGACTCAACTCCCCGCCGATAGACCTTCACACCTACCAGGCCAAGCACATCCTGCCCATCCGCCTCTTCTACGACCGTCTGCTCAACCGGCCACTCTCCGATGGAGAATGGGCACAAGCACAAAGAGACTTCGCCGCCTTCCTACGCGACCGCCCTGCACACCTGCGCTCCGGAGCGCACCAGCTCCTGGCCCGCACTCGTGGTCTCGGGCACAGCCAGTCCGTCCTGTCGCTGTATCCCGAGGAACTGCTGCGCTCCGAGGTGGACCAGTTGGGCATCGCGGGCCTCTTCACCCGCGTCGACGGGCGGCGCGGCAGCGACGGCACTAAAGCGGGCGTCCTCGCCGAGCATCTCCAGGCCCTGGCGGTCTCGCCCTCCCGCCCCGTTCTACTCATCGGGGACACCCTGGACGACGGGGTTGCCGCACAGGCCGCCGGCATCCATGCCGTGCTGCACACAGGAGGGCTGGAGCCGACGCAGCGACTGCGCTCCTCCGGCCTGCCCGTCGTCGACACCCTCGACGCGGCCGTCGCCGCGGGCATCCACCACCTGACCGCGTCCTACCTGCCATCGGCTGACGCCCGTCCGGGCCCACTCACCCCTGTACGCCTTAGCCGGCCGCCGACCCCGGCAGTGGGCAACTCGCTCACGCCACGCTCTCTCTGAAACCTAGGGACCCGCGGCGCGCAGCCGCCTGCCGCGCTCCATACCTGATGCTCCAGGCCCGCCAGGAAGCGTTCTGCGCCTTCGCAGCTCACCGTGCAGGTCGCACCCGGGAGTGAGTACGCGCCGTCGGTGATCACCGACTGGGTGTATCCCGCATGGCCGTTGGTAGAGCCGACCGAAGCCCTCACCAGGTCGTACTGGTCGACGACCTCTTGGTCGAAGTCCGCACCCTCGGTTCAAGAATCCGCCTGCACACATCTGGGAGACCGACTGAACTTCAACCATAGAGACAGGAACAGAACGCCCGTGACACCCGGCATCCAACGCGACCTGATACCCAGCGCCGAGGCCCATCACCTCATCGGCACGCTCAACGCGATGAAGAACAAACTGCTCAATGCCGCCGAGCAGTGGCAGCTGCTGGACGAGAACGGACACGTTCCGGCCACACCCTCTTACCCCACACTGCTCCAGCACGCCGTCGACGCACAGGACCTCTCCCGCGACGTCCTCCGGCTGACCGCCGACTTCGCCCGGAGCCCTCACCGCACCACCCGTGCCGGCAGCACCGTGCTGAGACATCTCGGTGTGGCGGCGACCATGTCGAGCCACGCAGCCCCGCACTTCTCCGAGACTGCGGAGTGTGCCCTGGCCCTGCCTCGGTCTGCCAACCCGACCGACCAGCACTACCTCACGAACCGCATGGTCATCGACCACGCCTCAGCCCGCGCCTTCCTGCGGCGTACTTCGGAATCCCTTCGTGACGCGGCGAAGGAACTCGATGACCACCTCGGCTTCCAGCGCTTCCTCGCGCCGCTCACTCGTCAGGAAGGCCCGCCGCTGCCTCCACCCCCCACGCCGGGCGGTCGCTGCCGCTGACCGCACCGAACCCGCAGCCCGATGCACCCACGTCCCCCCAAGGAATGCTCTGAACCGCCCCGTTCATTTCAGTGACGCCGACTGGGCCGAGTTCCAGCAGTGCCAGGCCGAGCACGACGACCTCATGGCGCAGGTCGCCGACCGCGAAGCCCATCTGGAACACGACCTGATCGCCACCTTTGACGAGTACGAACTCGACTTCACCGCGCTTCCGAAACCGGAAGCCGGCCCTGCCCGCCGGATGCCTCCGCCGCACCGCTCGCCGGCCTCCCGCAGGAGGAGCCGTGGCCGCTGACGAGGACAACACCCCCGACACTCGCCGCGCGACTCCCCTCGCGCCGCTTCCTGACCACCGCAATGTGAACACCCCGTGGTGGCAGGAGCTGTGGCGCCGCCACGCGCACATCACCACACCCCTGCGAGAGCGCGGGCTGGAGTGTGACATCGAGTTCGGTCTCAGCGCCTACATCGTGCGCGTGTCGCTCCCCGACGACAGTTACCTGATCATCGGCCCGCCGCAAGAGCCGCCGTCCGAGCGCCCGCCCGGGGACCCGGAGGGTTGGATCGTGACCCGTGAGCGCAACAGCGACCGGTCAAGTTATTTCGAGCGCATCTACGACTCGGCTCCCCCCGCATACCCCGATCGCCCCGAACAACCAGAGGCCCGCCACGGCGGCAGCGTCCAGCCCTTGATCGCAGCCCTCGACCATCACCTCGCGCAGCTCGGGCTGCTGCCCCACGCCGCCGCGCCCCACGAAAGCCCACCCGTGCACGCAGCTCATCCGCCCCACCCGTCCAAGGATCCGGACGTCACCGAGAGAGCAGACCGAACCGCCTACGCCTACGGCGACGTGCTCCTCGCTCTCACCGACCAGCTCAACGGAACAAACTCGCACGCGGACGCCGCCGCCCTGCTCCACCAGATCCTGGAGCCGACCCACGGCCTGCTGGAGCGGCTCGGCGAATTCTTCGAGGCAGCCGCAGAGAAGGCGAAGGAAGCGGAACAGGACGACGGCTTCGATCTGTCGTACGACTTCGCCGACGCTGCAGCCGAGCTCCGAAACGTCGGAGAAGTCCTGCACGTCGCCGAGGACCGGATGCGGGCACTGGATCCGCAACCGTCGGCACCCCGGACACCAACGACCCCGCCCCGAACCGCGCCCCTCCCTCCGCCTGTCCTCCCCCCGGCGCAGCAGCGGCACACGCGCTGACCTTCCCGCTCGAAGATCATTGGAGCCCACATCCGCATCATCCGTCGCCCCCTGGAGCTGACGGTCGGCGTGGCCTGTCTCGCCCTGGCCATGACTGGCTGCACCGACAACAGTCGCGCCGCCGAGGCCGAACAGGCGCCCCGGGCCAGCACTGCGCCGAAGCCGACGCCGTCCCCTGCGCTCACCCGCGCGCAGGCACGCGAGGCCCTCGCCCGCTATTCAAAGACCAACAATTTCGCTCGCCTCAGCCAGGATCGCGCCCTTCTCGACAGTGTCGAGGGCGGGCCACGGTACGCGATGTCGCTGGCTGACATGAAGGAGGACGAGGCCCTGCCCGAGGCCGACCGCGAGCCGTACCGACCGTGGTCGTACGACCTCTCGGCCACCGACCTGTACATCCCGCGGTTGAAGGACGGGCAGCAGCGATGGTTCGCTGCCGTCACCCGTGCCGGCAGTCTGCAGCAGTACGCCCGCGTCCTGATCATGGCGCAGAGCACCCAGTCGAAGCAGTGGGAGATGGTCGCCACCATCGACCTCGACGATCCCGAGCAGCTTCCGCGGATCGTGCTCGACAAGGACGGGTACGCCACCGCGGTGGACGCCGCCTCATCGTCCCTGCCGGCGCCGGTCGGTGTGCTGCGCTCCGCCGTGACCGACAACTACGCCACCGGAGGCGAGCAGACCGGGAAGAAGGTCCTCACCCCGTCGGAAGCCTCCCTACGGCAGATCAAGATGCACGACGAGACGCAGGGAAAGTTTGGCCCACGAGGTACCACCCGCTTCGCTGCCGCCGACCCGCAGTTCGCCGACGCCTACGCGCTGAAGACCACTGCGGGGGCACTCGTGGTCTTCTCCCACACTCACACCCAGCACGACGCGGTGAGCGCACTGGGCCTGGGGATCGTGCCGGAGAAGCAGGACCGGGCCTGGCTCGGCACCACCCCCGGCCCCGCCTTCACCTACACCTTCACCTGCTCGGACATCGCCGCCGTCCCGAACGTGCCCGAGCCCTCCAACCTGCTGGGCTACGGCTGCCGCCGCACCGACGCCAAGGCTGCCGGTCCCAGCACCTCCGTTTAGAAGGACCCATGCCCCAGGACCCCGACTTCGAGCTGTACGACAACGTCGGCCGCGACGCCGACCAGATCGCCGCCGCCCGCTACGGCATCGCCACCCGCGGTGACCTGCTCCGGTGGGCGAGGCGGGACGCCAAGCCGTTTCTGGCAGAGCATCCCTTGCCGGACAAGCCCGTGCCGAGCCCTGACCTCGCCCCGTACCTGGCCGCACTCGCCGCAGCACAGAGTCATGCCGAGGTCAGCGCCGTCACCCAGCACCTTCTGGATGCCGCCGAGCCCGCGCTCCGGGCGGTGAGCGAGTATTTCTACGCCGCCGCCCAGTGGCGCGGTCAGCACCGCGGCGCGGTGAAGGGCTCGCCGCCCAAACTGCTGATGGAGGCAGCCAGCCGCAGCCTGTCCGTGGCGGCCATCGCGGACCAAGCCGATCTGACAACCCTGCGCGCCACATACGATCCGGCGCCGGCGCCACATCTGCCGGAGCGAGCACCGACCTCGACCGGGCTTCCCCCGCGCCCACCGCACGCCCCGCCCGCCGGCCCCGCGCCCAGCCGGTAACCAGCCACCCCCTTCGGAGGCCCTCTCTGTCGACCCGCTCCTTCATCGCCCGCCCCACCCCCACCGGCTACACCGGAATCCACGTCCAGCTCGACGGTGTCCCCAGCCACCACCTGCCTCTGCTCCTGGCCGCCTACCAGCACAGGTTCGGACGCGACCTGGAAGCCCTCTCCCGTCACCTCATCGACGACGTCGCCGTCGGCTGGCAGGAGCTGGGCACGGACCTCCTCGACGGCGCCCCGCCCTCGCTCATCACCGCGCTGACCGGCACAGAGCAGTGGCCCAGCCGCACGCTGGACCACCTGATCACTCCGGACGGCTCCCCACCGGTGCGCATGACGGTCACCGACCAGACCGCCGATGCGCAGGACATGGACTGGGGCTACGTCCTGCACCGGCAGGGCATCGAGGTGATCAGCCTGCTCCACGAGAACATCGGCCCGGTCGTGGACTGGTCCACCCACCCACACACCGCCTTCAACGACCACCCCGGAGCCTGGTCCTCCCTCGCACCCCCACCGGGCATGCAGCCCGTACGCCGCACCCGGTCCCGGACCGCTCCCGCCCCGGCCCCAGCAGATGCCAGAGCCACACGCCCCGCCACGGCCGCTGACCCCCACCCTCGTCCCGGCAGCCCTTCCGCTCCCGCTCCCCGGCGCTGACCTGCTCCACCACCGACCATGTGAGGAGAACTCCGCCCTCTTGGACCCTGGCACCCACTTCGTCTTCGGTACCCGCAAGGAACACGGCTTCGTCGCCTCTTTCACCCCCTCCGTCTCTCCGCACCTCGCCCACTGGTTCCTGCTCCGCGAGCAGTTCGAACCCGTCCCCGACGAACCTGGGCTGTTCCGGCTCAGCGAACCCGAGCGCGAGGGCATCCGCCGCACCCGGCAGGCCGTGCACGACCTGCGCAGCCAGGGATACACCGTGCAGGCCGACATCCCTCTCGACCCCGCCGCCTCTGCCGACCCACCACGGCCCGCCCCGTCGAACGGCCTTATGGAGCGCCGCAGCCGGCTTGCACAGGCCGCCGCCGGCCGGACGACACAACGGGGTACCGCGCCCGCCACCTCGCCACCGTCGGCCCGGCCGATCCCACCGAAGCCCTCCTACGCACCGACCGTCCACCTGACGGCTTCGGGCGGGGGGCGGTCCCGATGACATCCGTGAACGGCCCCACCTCCCCCAGCCACCGGCCCGCGGTGGCCGACCTCGCGCACCGGGCCCGCGACTTCCGGCTGCGGATGTCCGTCATCGGCTGCGAGACCGAGACCGCACTCGACACCACACGCGACCGCTACGGGCGAACCGTCCATGCAGACACCGCCGCAGCCGCCCTGGCCCGCCGTGACCAGGCGGCCGTGGAGGCGTACGCCACGCACCTCGCCCCGTACGCCGGCGCACTGCTCGATTCCGCTCGCCACGCGCTGGACGAACTGCCGCCCGCCCGGCACCTCGCCGGATGGCGGACCGTGCTGGATGGCCTCGCCGCCTCCACCTCCGAGATCCGCCGGGCGCTCGACCAGCCCCTCGCTCCTGGCTCGGCAGCCGAACGCGCGCAGCATGCGGCGTTGTGGCCCCACCTCGCCACCTGGGCGGATCACGGTTACATCGCCAGCAACCTCGCCGACCAGCACCAGCGGCCCCACCACAAGACTCCGCTGAGCGGTGAGGAACAGCACGCGTGGACCGAGCGGGCCCAGGCGGCACAGCGGCGCGGGGAGCTGGAGCTGACCGAGTCGTGGCACGCCGCTGACGGTCAGCCGATCACCCTCGCGTACCTGGTCGAGGACGACGACTCGACGGTGGTCGCCCTGCGAGGTGACCCGGATGCACCGGGCTGGCAGGTGATCGGTCACCATGTTCACGACTACGAGGTCGGGCAGGCGCTGCCCGCCGCGGTCCCGCCCGGTGTGCTGCGCGCGGACGTCTCCCGGTTCAACCGGCCGGCGCCCGCCCCCGAGGTCTCGCTGCAGGAACTCGTCCGGGACGTCATCGAGGCACAGAGCGCCGGGGACGCGTCCAACGCGCTACTCACCGCCACCCAGCGCGGGTACAACGCGGGCCCGATGATCCGTCTCCAGGAACTTGTGGAGACCACGTGCCAGTTCGCTTCCGCGCTGGAGACCGTGCAGGGCCGGCAGATCGCTGTCCGGCTCGCCGCGCTCGGCCGGCAGATCGACTTCCTCACCCGTGAAGTGCACGAGGCCGCCGAGGACCTCGGTGCGACCGTGGCCGTCCTGCCGCCGCACCGCACCCCCGTGCTGCGGGCCCGCCCACGCCCCGCGCCAGGGACGACACTTCCAGCCGCGTCGCCGCAGCGCACCACGCCGGCCGCGCGCCGCCCGTAGCAACCCTCGCACCCAGCCGGAGACACCCTGACTACTGCCACCGCCCACATCACCTTGTACCTGAGTCCCGAGGACGGGCTCGTCGCCCTGCCCCGCGGCTCTGGCGCCGACTGGGCCCGCACCGCACTGGATCTCTCCGCCTTCGAGGAGCACCACGAGGGCATCCACGTCCTGGCGCTGACCAGCCCGGCCACGGCGCAGAACTCGATCGACACCCTGTACCGCAATGCCCAGCACTTCGGGATCACCGTCGACATCACGCGCCGGTCCTTCATCGGCGACGTCGCCCGCCGTATCGCCCAGGCACTCGACGGGACGTGGGAGGTGGAGCTCGGCAACCTCCAGCTGCCCCAGTCCGACGCACGCCAGCGCTTGCGCTGGGCATGGTCCGCACCTGTCCGCTCGCTGTCCTCCAACCCGAGGGCCTACGGCGCGCTGTCGGCCGCGGCGTTCCTCACTCATGAGGACGGACGGGAACTGGTGGTGACCGAGCAGCCGTATGCCGATCAGCTCCTCGTTGGCGTCCTCGCTCCCCACATCGAATTCCTTTCCCTGGGCATCCAGCCGCCGGCCAGCATCGGCGTCCCCACCGAGCAGGCAGCGTTGAAGAAGATCACCCGCACGCTGCTGCCCTCCTACGACCGGGCCCTGGCCGACGCCCATCTGCTGATGCTCGACACCACGCTGGTCCAGGTACGGGAAGCCCGTGGCAGTGCGGAGCATGCCGACCTGATGCCTCTGGCGTCCGCTCTCCGCCAGCACGCGCCGTATCTGATCCGGCACCTGCGCAGCACACTGCCCGGGCCTCTGGCCGCGCAGTCGGCCGCCCTCCTCAACCGTGCCGAGAAGACGTTCACCCTCGCGCCGCCTCCGGAGGACCGGGCCGCCGGTGAGCTACTGGACCAGTGGCTGGAGCACGGCAAGCGCCTGACCGAGATGACCCGCTCTCTCGAACACGGCCTCATCGACCGGCCCTCCCTCGCACCCGCCGCCCAGCCTGGGCTGCCGCCCCAGCCTCCGAACGGGCCCGCCAGCCCACGCCCCGGGCGGTAGCCATGACCCGCCCTCACCCCCGGCCGGACCTCTATCGGCTGCTGGCTGCTGATGTGCTGGAAGCCCCGGGCCCGCCTCGCCTTCGCCCAACACCCCACCGCTTTCCCGCCACCACCGATAGGAGATCCGCCTTGCCCGAAGCACCAGCGGAGCCGTTCATGACGATCCGGCACACCATCACCGGCGAGATCACCACCACCGGCTACAACGCCGCCGCCCGGCGGATCCTGCTCCAGGACGGCTTCGAAGAGACGCCAGTCTGCGCCTGCCAAGCGACGGAACCCGGTACGGAGCAGACGCACGAGCCTGCTCGGCAGCCCGCGAGCTGCTCGTCGCCGGCCACCCCGTGCACCGGGACCGAGCCCTCGGCCGGCCGGTGAGCGCCGGCGGTACGCCGTGGTTGGCCCGGTCGCCGATGTCCGCACAGTCCGTGATCCGTTCCGAGGGCGGCCTGCCTCTCCAGCGCATCGTCAACCCCGCCCATACCCGCACCTATTGGAGGGGTCTCGTTTGACCACACCCGGAACGCCTACCAGTCCAGCGCGCACCAGGGGCGGCGAACTACGGGCCAAGGTAGCCCGGTTGCTGGCCGACCGGCCGGCGGACACCCTCACCATCGGGGACATGGCCAGGCAGCTGGGCCACTCCCACGGCGCCGTCCGCAACGCCGCCCTCACCCTGGTGCGACGCGGCGAGGCCGACCAAGGCGGAACCGGACAACCGGAATTCCGCGCGAACGGGAAAACCTCCGCAGCCGCGCAGACCGCTGTGATCAGCCCACCGGGCACCCACTCTTCCCGCGCCCAGGCGGCCACGACCCGCACCACCATTCCCGCAGCAGCCCCGCCGCGGCAGACCGGCCCGATCCGCCGCGCGGGGGGCCAGCTCTACCACCCCCGGGAGCTGGCCGATCTGCCCGACGTGGAGGCGCTGAATCGCTTGCGCGACGCCGACGTGCCGGTGCTGCTCTACGGCCCTCCGGGCACCGGCAAGACGAGTCTGGTCGAGGCGGCGTTCCCGGACCTGCTCACCGTCGCCGGTGACGGCGACACCACGGTCGGGGACCTGGTCGGCGAGTACACGCAGGACGACGCGGGAGGCTACGTCTTCCAGTACGGTCCGCTGGTCACCGCGATGACCGAGGGCCGCGCCCTGCTGATCGACGATGCCACCTTGATCTCACCGATGGTCTTGGCGGCACTGTATCCCGCGATGGACGGGCGCAGGCAGATCCAGGTCAAGGCCCACAAGGGCGAGACGATCAAGGCCGAGAAGGGCTTCTACGTGGTAGCGGGCCACAATCCCGGCGTCCACGGGGCGGTGTTGACGGAGGCGCTGTCCTCCCGGTTCAGCGTGCAGATTCAGATCGGCACGGACTATGACCTCGCCAAGGCACTGAGGATCGATGCCCGCGTGGTCCGGGTCGCCCGACACCTCGCCCACCAGGTCGAACTCGGCGAGCTGGGCTGGGCCCCCCAACTGCGAGAGCTGCTCAGCTACCAGAAGACCGAGGCCGTCCTCGGCACCACGGCCGCGCTCGCGAACCTCGTCGGCATCGCCCCCGTGGAAGATCGCGACGCCGTCGCCGACGCCATCATCAAGACGGTCGGCATCAAGAAGATCGCTCCCCTCACCCTCGGCAAGCAGCTCCCTGCCTCAGCCGCCCGGCAGCCACCGGGCAGCACCGTCTCCGCACACCGGGGCCGCTCGCGATGAGCGCCCACCACCACGTCCAGTCCCCCGCCACCACGCCGGACGACGCCGACCTCGCGCGATGGGACGACGACGGCGCCCCGCCCGCGCAACCCCGTTCCTCCCCCAACGCGTGGCTGCGCGTGGGAGCCGAACTCGGCGACCGGCTGGTCGCCCTCTCCGGCCGCCAAGACCTCCTCGTCACCTGCCGCCCCGGCACACGCAGCGGCGCACCGGCCGCCTATTTCCCCACCCTGGGCGAGGTCGAGTTCGACGCCCGCCTGTTCGCCCCGCTGAAGCCCCACGAGATCCATCCGCGGATCGTGGGCGACGAGGAGCGGTATCCCGCCGCCTGGGGAGTGTTCGTCCACGAGGCCGCGCACGCCGCCCACTCCGTCTGGACGGCGCCTGCCGGAGCGGACCCCCGTGTCGTCGAGGCCGCGCTCCTGCTGGAGGAGAGCCGTGTCGAAGGTGCGCACCTGATCACGCGGCCCACGGACCGCACCTACCTGCGCACCAGTGCCCGAACCCTGGTCATGCCCGACATCGCCCACCCCACCCTCCAGGGCATCGAGCACGCCGCCGGCGTGGCAGCCCTGGTCCTCGGCCGCCGTGACGTCGGCATCCTGGACGCCGGCGAGACCCGGGCCGTCGCCGATCTGTGCGAAAAGGTGCTGGGCGCAGACCTGCTGGCCACGCTCACCCGCATCTGGACCGCAGCCCACCAGTGCCCCGACCACGACGCCACGGCCATGCTCTCGCACGGTCAAGCGTGGTGCGACGCTCTGGACACTGCGGCCCCCGCCCGGCCCGTTCCGGAGAACCTGGCCGATCTGCTGTCCGGCGCCGTGGGGGCCGTCATGGACAGCACGGCAGCCACCGACGCCGCCGACCTCGCGGCACAGGCCGCCGCGGCCACCGCCGTGGCCGCGCAGTCGACGGCGCAGGCTCAGGACCGCGCCCAGCGGGCTGGCCAGCGACGCAAGGCCGCCGCCACCGCCAAGTCGGTCTTCAACGCCCGTGGCACCGTCAACCCCGACGGCACACCGGCCCCCCGCAGCAGCCCGATCACCGGCACCCGCAAACCCACCGCCGCAGAGAAGAGTGCCGCCGCGCGCCTGAGCCGCGCCCTGCGTGCCGCCGCCTACCGCGAGCGGACCGAGGAGCGGACCTCCAGCCCCACCCCGCCCGGCCGCCTCAACATGGGCCGTGCTCTCACCCGCGACGCTCAGCGCGCGGCCGGGTCGGTCCCCACCGCGGAACCGTTCACCCACACCCGCCGCCGGAACTCCCCCACCCCACCGCTGCGTGTGGGTATCGCCGTCGACGTCTCCGGCTCCATGCGTGCCGCCTGCGCGCCCGTAGCTTCCGCTGCCTGGATCGTGGCACGCGCAGCAGCCCTGACCGACCCCGACTCCCTTACCGCCACCATCGCCTACGACCAGCACCTGACCGCATTGATCCGACCCACCCACCGCGCACCAGAGCGCGTGACGACGTTCAATGCCACCGGCGGCCACCACAACCTCGGCGACGCCATCGACGCACTCGACCACGGCCTCGAACTCAGCCGCCCCGGCGCCGGCCGCCTCCTCGTGATCGTCACCGACGCCCAGTACGGCAGCGACGAAACCACTCAAGCCGTCACCCGCGTCAAGCGGCTCTCGACCGCCGGCTGCGCCGTACTCCAGCTCACCCTCACCGCGTCGTCCCAGCACCTGCCGGGGACCACTCTGCTGCACCTGCCCCGGCCCTCCAGCGCTCCCGTCGCCATCGCCACGGCGGCCACAGACGCCATCCGCCGGACACGCTGAGACGACGCAGAAGGCGAAAGCGTCCCCGAGACCACCGCCAAGCACTCCAGCCCATCATGAATCGCGCATCTGATGCACGACCCTCCGCACCGACGCAGGCCACCACCCCAACCGCCAACGAAAGGCACTCGATTTGAAGCCCCAGACCAGCAGCCCGAGCTCGACCGTAACGCCCATCAAACGGAATTCCCCGGGAGTCCCTACGCAGTGGACTGTCGAGCATGCCTGCTCCCACCAGGCCGTCCATGACCTGTCCGACCGTCCCGCCGACAAGCGAGCCGGCTTTGCCCGCTGGCTCGCGGGGAAGGACTGCACCGACTGCTGGAAGGCGGCGCGCGACGCCGACACCGAGTCGAAGGCAGAGTGGCTCGCGGCCAAGCGCGCCGCCGAGCAGGAGGCCGCGCTCGCATGGGCGAAGCAGTTCGACATGCCGCAGCTGGAAGGCCCGGAGAAGGCCCTGGACTGGGGTGAGCGCTCCCGCCACCAGCTGATGACGGCCGCGCACACCGCGTTGGTCCTGGAGGGGAGTTGGGACGAGGCGGATTGGGCGGAGCTCGAAGAGAAGGCTCGCGCCATCGCCCGTGCCGGATGGTGGATCGACCAGCGCGAAGCCGAGGGCACTGACCTGCTCGAACTCCTCGACGCGGCCACCGAGGCGGACTGCGGAACTCAGAACCCGTTCCGCTGATCGCGGCGGAACATAGCCGGGAAACGCCGGTTAGCCAAACCGGCGTTCCTCCGGACCATTGTTCCTCCCACCCCGCCACCGATCGTGTGGAAGGAACAGCATGTCCCAGCCCCCGCCCACCTCGGCCTTCGCGCCGACACCCGACCCGCTCACCCCCGACCGGGACATCACCCACCAGCACTTCCAGGCCGGCGACACCGTCGTCGTCCTCAAGGGCGTAGCCGGCGGTGAACTGTGGGGCGACTCCATGCGCGTCGTCACACCGTCCTGGCACACCCCGACCGACGAAGACGGATGGCGACTGCGCGACGCGACCGGCGGAGCCCAGACCTACGTCACCGCCCACCCCCGCTACCTCGTGCACCTCTCACGCCGCTGTCCCGACTGCCTGATCTACCTGCGCGCCATGGAGGACGTACTCCTCGCGCGGTTCGCCGACCGCAACGAGCTGATCGACTGCGGCTGGTACACCATCACCGCCCTGGGTCAGCTCGCGCACATCGCGGACATCCGGGGCGGCCGATGACTCCCCCCACGCACCGCCCCGGTCGTACCGCCGCGCTCCACAAGGCCAGGGCCCGAGCCGCCGCGGATCCGGTCGATTCTTCCTGGCCGCTGCGCCTGGCCGAAGACCTCCGCGACATCCGGGCCGACTGGAAGGAGTCCGCCGGGGTGTGCGCGGATGCCGCCTGGGCGGCACGCGCGGCCGGCCACAGCGTCCTGGGCCTGTTGTCCTCAAGGGATGTCACCGCAACCGGTCATGATCCGATCACCGCCCGCACCTTGGCGCATCTGTACCTGAGCGCCCTGCGGTTCGACTTCCGCTGCCCCACCCTCCAACGCCTTGTCGAACAGCTCACGCAAACCGCTCGTCAGCCGCTGGACTGTTACACCCGGGCCCTGTTCGCCTTCGCGCTGCTGGGCCAGTCCCGCCCGGAGGGCTTGGCGGTCACGGACGAGGTCCTCGCGGAGGCTGAGGAGCACCCCAAGACCCTGCACGTTCTGTTGCACGGACTATGGCTCGGCCAGGACCTGGACCGGGGCGCGGAGCGTCTTCTGGCCCTCAGTTCCCGGCCGGCCCTGGACACTGGTACCGACCCGATCGTCCTCTTCCGGGTGGCCGGTGCCCTGCGCCGCCTGGGCCGGTACGACGAAGGGCTGCTCGCCATCGACAGGGCGATCGATTCCCTCCCGCCGGGGGATCCGTCGGTCCACGCCGATTTGGTCCGCGAGCGCTCCCTGCTCTGTGCAGCCCGCGACCTTCATCAGCACTGGTCGCCCACCCCCATGTCGGGAAACAGGCCGTCATGATCCCCCGGTTGCACGTGCGGTCCCACTCGCCGCACGACGCGCTCGCCGAGGCGCTGGGCCGGCCGGTCTCCTCCACCGAGTGCCTGCCCGAGTACACGGTCGTCGCCCACTGGTCGGGGCTGGATTACTACGTCCTGGACGACGAGCAGACGATATGGACGTCCCTCCATTGGGCCGAGCACCTCGAAGGGCCCTACCTGGAGTCCCCGTTCACCGCCAGCCCGGACGACGACCGGAGGGCGATCCTCCACCTCGACGTCCGACTTCACCCGGCTGACCGGGAGCTGACCGGCGCCGAGTGGGCCGAGGCCGCCCAACGTCTCGCACGGGCCGCCGGTATCGAGATCCCCGGCGCCGCGGATCATGGCTGGCGGTGGATCGCCGTGCAGGCCCAGCCTGGACGCCTTGATCTGATCGCCAACCTGATCCACATCGACGGAACCTGGCGCGCCCCGCCCGCCGACGTCCTGCGACGCCTTACGCACGAGGCGCGCCGCATCGAAGAGGACCTTCACCTGATCCCCGTCCGCTCCGGCTCCGCGACGCGGCCCGCCCTCCGCGCGGCGCCGACGGCATCGGCCCAGCTCGCGAGCGTCCTCACACAGCTCGCCGACGAACAGGCCGGCCCTCTGGCCACGGTCCGCGGACTGGTCGAGCACACTGCGCACCGCGTCACCCGCCAACCGGGAGCCGCCAGCAGTGACACAGCGCACCGCCTGGAGCTGATCGCCCGCCGTCTGCACGCCATCCAGCAGGCCCTGGACACCACCGCAGCCCACCTGCTCCAGCCCCGGGTCGCCAACGTGCCGCTCTCCACCCGGCACACCGCCCACAGATCGCCGTAGGAGAAACGTCTCGCCCCACACAGACCGCTTCCTGAATATCCGCCGTGACCCGCACTCCGACGAACTCCTTGCCCGCGGCGGTGACCCCGAGGCACACAGCATTCTGCAGCGCGCACGCTTCATCGCCGTCGTCCGCGTTCACGACACCTACCACCGTGCCCCCGCCGGCCTCGCCGAGAACGAGGAATCCCGCATCGCCATCGAAGCCGTCGCTCGCCTGCGGGGCGCCGGCTATCAGGTCGATTGCGACGAGGAATTTGACACCGCCGCCTATCAGGCCAGTTACCTGCCTCTTGGCTCTTCCGTCTCCCATATCGCCGAACGCATTCACGAGGCCACCACCACCGAAGAGGCTGCGGAAGCCCTGATCGAGCTGACGGCCGCCCACGACGGAATCCTCGCCGCGTTGGATGAAATCCTCACCGCCACCGCCGACTTCCACGACGGGCTCGGCCAGGCAGCCGACCCCCACATCGCGCGGCGGCTGCGCTACCTCGCCGACGAGCACCTGCGCGTCATCCGCACCGACCTCTCTGACACCCGCAACGCGCTCGCCGACCGGCACGAACCACACCCCGGCCGCAACACCTGCAGCGGAGAGGTCCCGGCCACTGAACGCGAGCGCTCCGCCGTGTGCGCCTGCCCGCCCCCGCCGCGCGCGCTACCGGCTCCGCCGCCCCCGGTGGCCGCCGGACTGCGCCGCTGACTCCCACCTCGCCCAAGGACACCATGCACGACTACGAAACCTCCGAGCGCCTCGCCTCGTACGCCGACGTTCTCGCCGGCGAACTCCCCGGCACCTGGATCAGCTCCCCCGTTCCGGCCGACGCGAGGGACAGCCTCGCCGACCGGATCTGGGACCTGGACCTGGTCGCCGACTTTCTCGCCGAACACCCCCTTCAGCAGGCCGCTGTCCTGAGCCGCCCGGACGGCGCCCAGCTCGTCGTCCTTGACCGGCATGACGAGCGCGACGGATTTCTCATCGCCGCGGTCGCCCCCCGCGCTCTGCCCGACGAGGCATACCGCGCCGTGCTCGAACCCAACGGCATCGCCTTGACGGACGATCCGTTCCTGAGCGCCGAGCAGGTTGCCGGCGACCTGCTCCCCCGCTACGACACCGCACTCGCCCAGGTGCGGCACAACGCTCTGGGTGGCATCCAGCACTCCCAGGCTGACCGGGTCGTCCTGACCTGGCAGCCGGACGGCAGCGTCGCCACCGCGCCTGTCGACGACCGTGCCGGAGCGGTCCTCATCGCCAACGGCTTCGTCCAGGACCCACAAAGCGGCATCCACCGCCTCAACAACGACGATACCCAGGCGCAGGCTCGTGCCCTGCGTGAGATCGGCCCGCAGCTGGAGGCGCTCGGTATCGGAACCGCCCTTCAGCATCCCGCAGGCCGGGCCGCACCCACGTCTGCCCCGGCCGCCGTGCCGCCGGTGCCGGCAGGTACCCGCGCGCCGGCGGGCCGAGGGCGATGAAGCAGACGGAGCCTGACTTCCGGGTGCGGGAGTACGCCACCATCACCAAGGATCCGCGCACCGACCTGGTCGTTGCCATCGGCGGCACCGACAAGGCGGCGGACATCCTCCAGCAAACCGGCGGGTTCCTCTCCGCTGCCGCAGGGGCTTATCACCGGCTTCCCCACGGCCTGCCCGTCGAGCAACAGCGGCTGAAGGCGACCACCGCCTCGCACGCGCTGCTGGCCGCTGGTCACAGTGTCCACCTCGATCCCGCACTGAACGCGCTCTCCACCCCGAACGGCGAACGCGATGGGCCCTGCGCTACCTCGCCCAGCTCGGCGAGCGGGTCGCCGCCGCTGAGAGCAGCAGCGAGGTGGCCGAGGTGCTGACCGAGGTCGCCGCCCCGGTCACCGGGCTGCTGCCCCTCACCAGGGAAGTCGTCGTCCGTGCCTGGATCGCCGCCGAGCGCCTGCAGAAGACCGCCCCCAGCGAGGAACCCGACCCCATCGCCCGGCTCGGGGACACCGCCAGGTCCATGAGCCAGGCCGCGCACGTGATCCTCCACGCCCGCAACCACGCCGCCCGCACCGCGCAGACGCCGGCCTCCTCACCGGCGAGTCCCACCCGGCCCTCGGCCTCCCGCCGCCGTTGAACCCGGCATCGGCCAACGCCAACTCCCCCTCGCACCGGCCCGCCGCGCACCCCGTGAACCCGGGTGGCCCCGACACGCGCCGGGGCCACCCCGCCCCGCTCGATTCCCGGAGAAACCCGTAGCCCGCACGCCCCCGCCCATCAGCCACCGGCTCAAGCCCCGCCTCGCAACCGCTCTGTTCCGCCGCTACCTGCGCGCCTGCATCCTGACCGGCCCCGACCGCGCCTCTCCACTGGCCGGCGCTCGCCCGGAGGCCGTCCTCGCCGAGACGCAGCGCGTTGGACAGCGCCACCACCACTGACCGTCCACCGACCCGGAGGAGCATGTCCCACCCCGCCCCCTGCCCGGTAGAACTGGCCGACGACATCACCCGCCGGCTCGGCCAGCTCGCCGACCACCTCTCTCAGCTTCCCCCGCCCCAGGCCGCGCAGGTCATCGCCCGCATTCTCGACCCGGATGCCGGAGTGCTCGGCGGCATCACCCACCTCGTCATCACCGGCAGTGTGTTCGCCAAGGACCAGGCCGAACGCGGCCTCCTGCCCCCGGAGGTGTGGCTCGCTCTGGGCCGCGCCTCGAACGAACTGCACGACATCTCCCTCGACCTGGACGAACACCAAGACACCTTGCGGCAGGTCGGCACCCGGCCCTCCGCTACTGCGGCAAAGCCTCCGGTCCCCGCACCGCTCGTGGTCCGGCGGCGCCGGTGAAGAAGAGGAAGCAGTGGTCCGGCTGGGGTCCGGGTGAGCAGGCCGAGCAGCATTACCTGGTCCAGCCCCGGGCCCTGGCCGGCGGCGGTGACGTCCGGCACGTCTCGGAGTTCCTGCGCGCGTCGGGGTGGCGGGACAAGTCCAAGACAGGCGGCCCTCTGCACATGGAGAGCCCGGACCGCACCCTTCGTGTCGCCTACGACCCCTACGTCCTGCCCGGGGGGTGGACCATCCACGGCAGGGCGGACGGGGCGAACGGGGAGTGGGCGGCTCACCTGGGCCGGCAGACGCCCGTGGAGATCGTCGCCGGTCTGACCGACGCGCTCACCCGTCCCCGCTCCGCCCACGCCCCCAACGTCTGGGCGCCTTTGAAGGAGCAGGAGTGGGACATGGGTTTCCAGGGCGAGCACTACATGGCCACCAGCCCCGACGGCACCGCGTGGATGCAGTACCACCACAGCCCCGACGGCTCGGCAATGTGGTGGACCGGAGCAAAAGACCAGCAAGGCAACGGCTGGACGGCCACCTTCACGCCGAACACGCCGATGCACCTGGTGCAAGCCTTCTCGGCCGAACTCGCCGGGCCCGAGCCCGTGATGCGCCCGCGCGGACGCGTCCCCATGAGCGCGCAGATCCGTACCTGGTCGGTCTCCGTCAAGCCCTCCCAGCTCAGTGCGTGGCAGCAGGCCCGCGTCACGGCCGCCCGCGCCGCCACCTGGGCCCGCAACAGCGCGCAAAACACCCGGCCACACACCAACACCCGCCCGTACGCCACGGCCGGCGGCGCCCGGACCCGCCGCTGACCCGCCTCTCCGTTCGAAGGAGCCCGATGCCCGCACCCACCCCGGACACCATCCGCACCCTGACCGAGACACTCTCCGACCTCACCGACTACCTGCGTGATGACCCCGACCCCGCCCAGGCCCTCGCGCTCGTCGAGCCCTTGGTCCACGACTACACAGGCGCCCCCGTCCAGATCGCCGACATCCTTCGCGCCCTCGTCCGCGCCCTGCAGGACCACCCCGAGGCCCCCAACATCCGACACACCGGCTCTCTCTTCCAGGAGTTGCTCGGCGCCGCGTCGGAGCTGGAGGACCAGCACACTCTCCACTACGCGCTTGAGGACATTCGCGCCCTCTACCCTCGAAGCTGCACCGGCGAACCGGGATGCGCCCGGTGCCGGTGAACGAGCGGCAGCTCGCCGCCTTCACGTACAAGCACGCCACCCAGATTCCGTTCGACACCAGCCCGCGTCACCTGGCCGGCCCCGGGGACGCCCGCCACGTCACCCACGGCCTCGCCGCCGCCGGCTGGACCTGCACGTCCGACCCGCTCAGCCCCGAGATCGTGCTGCGCAGCCCGGATCACCGCTACAGCATGCAGTT
The DNA here is from genome assembly GCF_042871445.1 of Streptomyces sp. NPDC005794. Classification (NCBI taxonomy): domain Bacteria; kingdom Bacillati; phylum Actinomycetota; class Actinomycetes; order Kitasatosporales; family Streptomycetaceae; genus Streptomyces; species Streptomyces sp. NPDC005794. The sequence continues at coordinate 160,202 of NZ_JBIAIN010000012.1, read as the reverse complement.
CGACCCGCAGTCCGCCACCTCCGCGTGGTGGCGGCTGCAGGCCCAACCCACCCGCACCGAGCGGGGCTGGTACGCGGAGTTCGGCGAACTCGTCCCCGCCGAAACTCTGTGCCGTCTCACCGACGCCCTCATCGCCCCGACGCCCACGGAGCACGTCGATCCGTTCCAGGTTCTGGAGTCGGCGGGATGGATTCTCGAATCAGCGACCGCGGCCCGCTCCCCCGACGGAATGTGCCACGTACATCGGCCAACAGACGAAGGCGTATGGCGGTCTTCCTGGCGCGTGGAGACCTGCCAGCCGGGATACGAGACACCGATGGGGCCCCGGATCTGGCACGCCTTCGTCGACGAGTCGATGCCCGAGCACCTCGTCGGTGCCTTCGCCGCCGCACTCGCCGACCCCGCACCACTCCAGCGCGCCATGTACGACCGGCCCGCCCACTACAGCGCCGTACAGAGCCGCAGCCTGCTCACGCCCGAGGCCGTCGTCGCAGCCCACAGCACCCGGCTCGAGGCCATCCGCGCGCAGACCCGCGCCGCCCGCCGCCAGCAACGGGCGGCCCAGCCCGCAGTCACCCCGGCCACGGCCCGTGCTGTGCGCCCGGCCGTTCGCCGCTGATTCCGACAGGACCCTTCCCATCTCCGCCAATCACACCGCACACCGTAAGTTCCTCCACCACCTCGACCGCTAACTGAGCGACAGCAAGAAGATCCTCGACGCGTGGGACCTCTACTCTGACGAGCACACCGATCTCGATGGTTGGCCCTACGACGAGCATGCCTACGGCATGCGCGCCAGCCGGCGCGACGCCGATACCGCCGAGACGTTCGAGGACCTCCGCGCCGGCGCCCGCCACCTGCTGGCCACGGCCGACATGCAGCTCGGAAACCTCCCCACCGCCGCGGTGCAAAACCGCTGGGTCTACCAACTGGGCGTCCTGCAGACCGCACTCGACCGGCTCGACGAACTGCACGAGCAGTGGCGGGAAACCCGCGACAGCCTCCCCGCCAACGCCAAGCCCGGGACCCCGCTCTTCGATGACGCACTCGCCGAGCACCACGCCGAATCGTGGACCTACCTCGACGACTGGGCCTGCCACGGTCATACCCTGCGCGAAATCAACTCCGCCGCCCGGAACACCCCCTCGCCCCTGGCCCCACCCCCGACCACGGTCCCCGCACCCGACCGGCGAACCCCGGTACGGAGGTGAACGTGCCTTCGAGTCCCGAGACCGTCGAGGTCGACTTCATCACCCCGCGCCACCTCGCCGGCGGCGGCGATCCCGCCTGGATCACCGTTCCCCTCCACCGGGCCTGCGGCTGGAGCCACGGCCACGACCCCCTGATGCCTCGCGTCCTTCTCTCCAGCCCCGACCAGAAGGCCCTCCTGCGCCTGGAGCCCGACCCTGCCGGACAGTGGTGGACCTTGAGCCACGCCGCGGAGCCGGACAAGCCCGCCTGGTATGCGAGCTTCGGCGCCCGCACCCCCGTCGAACTCATCGGCGCCGTCACCGACGCCCTCACCGACCCGGCCCCGCCGGCGGACGCCCTTTCCGATCCGTACATGCCCCTTCGACAAATCGGCTGGTCCACCGCCTCCACGGACAACGGCCTCGCCTCACCCGACAACACCGCGTTCGTCAGCCGACTGGGCAGTGTTGAAGACCCGGGGGCCTGGTTCGTCACCGCTGCCCTCGCCCAGAACCGGCCGGTATGGCAGGCCCGCTTCGGTGAACACACCCCTGCCCGCCTGGTCACCGCGTTCACCGCTGCGCTCGCCGATCCGAAGCCTGTGCACCGCATCGACAGCGGGCGCAGTATCCCGACCCGCGACCCGAACATCGTCACCCGCCAGACCACGGACGTACGCGCCGACCTCCTCGCCGGGGCGCTGGAAGAACGCGTCCGCTCCCTCGCCGCCCGGCAGGCCACCCCGCCGACGAGTCCGGCCCCCTCGCGACAACCGCCGGCCAACAAGCGCCGCAGCCGCTGAACCTCCGTCCCCGCCCGGAAGTACATAGCCCTTGCCCCCTTCCTCCGCCAACAGCAACACCGACGGGTATGACCTCGTCCTGCGCCTCCTGTTCGGTGTCCTCGCCATCGTCGTTCCCCTGGCTCACCTCGCCTGGCTCTGCGGCAACATCACCGCCTACCTCACCGACACCGCCTGGGCCCCCTACCAGCCGACCGCTGCCCTGCTTCACCCCGAGCAGGTCTGGCCCCACGTAGGGGAAACAGCCCTGCTGATCGGAGCCCGCACCGTCCCCGTACTCCTGTTCCTGGCCCTCGGAACGGCAGCGGTCCTTCTATGGGTCCGGTACAAGAACCGTGGCAGCGGCCGGAAGAAGGTCACCGACATGGCCAAGGCCCGGGACATCGAGCCGCTGATGGCCAAGGCGATCACCGACAAGGCCCGCTCCCTGCGCCCGAGCCTGAAGGATGCCAAGCACATCGCCGCCAAGGACACCGGCATCCTCCTCGGCAACCTTCAAGGCAGCCGCCACGAGGTGCGGATGGGATTCGAGGACGTCGCCGTCGCGATCATGGCCCCCCGGTCCGGCAAGACCACATCGCTCGCCATCCCCTCCATGCTCAGCGCACCCGGCCCGGTCCTCCTCACATCGAACAAGGCCGCCGGAGACGCCTTCACCACCGCTTACGAGGCCAGGGCTGCGGCGGGAACGGTGTGGACCATGGACCCGCAGCAGATCGCCCACGCTGCCCGCGAGATGTGGTGGAACCCCCTCGCCAGCGCCACCACCCTGGACGGGGCGAACCGGCTCGCCGGACACTTCCTCGCCGCCTCGGTGGACGCCTCCCAGCAGGGCGACTTCTGGTCCAAGGCCGGGTCCAACATCCTGTCCCAGCTGCTCCTGGCCGCGGCACTCGACGAGCGGCCGATCACCGACATCATGCAGTGGCTCGCCTTCCCCGCCGACCGCACCCCGCTCGACATCCTCCGCGACCACGACTTCGCCGCCGTCGCCGCCCAGCTCAAGGGCACCGTCGAAGGGCCACCGGAAACGCGCGACGGCATCTACGAGACCGCCCGCCAGTACGCCGCCGCCCTGCTCAACTCCGAGATCGCCGCATGGGTGACGCCCCAGAAGGACGTCCCCGAGTTCCGGCCCGCCGACTTCGTCACCTCCACCGACACCCTGTTCCTGCTCAGCAAGGACGGCGGCGGCGGCGCCTCGGCACTGATCGCGGCATGCGCGGACTCGGTGATGCGCGCCGCCACCGCCCAGGCCGAACGGGCCGGAGGACGCCTCGACCCACCCATGCTCGCGATCCTCGACGAGGCCGCCAACGTCTGCAAAATCTCGGACCTTCCGGACCTGTACTCCCACCTCGGCAGCCGCGGCATCATCCCCATCACCATCCTCCAGTCCTACCGCCAGGGCCAGAAAGTCTGGGGAGACGCGGGCATGGACGCCATGTGGAGCGCATCCACCGTCAAGGTCATCGGCTCCGGTATCGACGACCCCGACTTCGCCGACAAGCTCAGCCGTCTGATCGGCGACCACGACGTCGAGACCACGTCCACCTCACACTCGGAGTCCGGCAAGTCGACCTCGGTATCGATGCGGCAGGAACGGATCCTGCCCGCCGACGCGATCCGCGCCCTGCCCAAGGGCACCGCGCTCTGCTTCGCCACCGGCATGCGCGCCGCCATGCTCGACCTGCGCCCCTGGTACCGGGAGCCCGGGGCGCAGGAATTGTCCGCGGCCTCCGCCCGCGCGTCGAAGGCGATCACCGCCCGCGCCGTCGCGAAACACGCGCCGACACAGGCCGACTTCGGGAAGGCCGTGTGAGCGATGCCCGGATGCACCCCGGTGCCGGTCCGCTCACGCCAGGTGAAGGACTTCGTGCGCGCCTGATGCCGTCATCACCCACGCCCGCAGACCAGATCTTCGCCATCGTCGGCCGGCCCGGCAAGCCCCCCTGAACCGCACGCCTGGAGACCACCTGCCCACCTACGAACCCACCGACCTCGACGAAATGTTCCCGCGCCAGGCCCTGGACGCCGTGACCGCGGACATACGTGACCACCACATCACCGCGGACAGCACCGGCCTGTTCAACGCCACGCGGCACATCGGTCTGCTGTGCCACCTCACCTCGCGCGTGACCGCCGACGCCGAGTACCAACTCACCCCGAACATCGCCGGTCTTCCGTCCGCCGAGATCCTCGGTACGACCGTCGGCCACCTCGGACGGGCCATCGCCCACTACACCCAGGCCCTCGCCCCGCTCATCACCCTCACCACCACAGCGCAGGACACGCTCCAGCAGAAGCTCGACTCACCCGGCCTCCGCAGTCGCCTGCGAATCCACCTCGATGACGCCGGACGAGCCCTGGCGGCGGCCCGTACCGCACTGGAAGTGCCACAGCCGCCCATTGATTCGAAGGCCCCTGCTCCGGCGCCGCTGCGCGCCCCGGCCGCCCGGCGCCGCGTATGACGACACCGCCTGCCGAGGGCCTGCTGTTCGAGGTACCCGCCCCGCCGACGCCGGTCGAACGGCTGCTGCTGCTCGCCGACCAGTACGTGCGGCACAATGACACACTCGACCGGCTCCTGCGCACCGGTTCGGAACCCGGGCCTGACGCCCATGTCGCCTCCGCCCAGCAACTCGCCTCCGCGACCCACGCCGCCATCACTGCGGTCACCAACGAGCGTCTCTTCGAGAGTCGCGAGTTGTCGGACGCGGTGGTCCGCCTCCAGCAGCTCGCCTTCCTGAGCAGTACTTCCACGGACCATCCGCTCCCGATGGCCCGCACGCTGACCGCGCTGGCCCCGGAGGCTGTCGTGGACTGCGCCGCACACGTCGCCGGAGAAATCCGGCGCCGGCGCTGGAGTGCCACCGCCGTTTCGGACCCGCAGCTGACCACCACCCAGCACGTCGCCCTGTGGGAGATCGCCCGCGGACACGTCGTGGCCACCAGCTCCCAGGGCCGGCAATACGTCCACTACCGCGACGAGCGCGTGCTGATCGGCACCCTGCGGTCGCTGGAGGCCAAAGACCTCGTCGAGCGCGTCCCTCAGTCCGCGCCCTCCGCCTACGTGGACGGACCGCTGCAGGACCGAATCCGGCTCACTTTGCCTGGGACCACCGCCCTGGCCTCCACCCTCGGCCTGCCTCCAGCCGCCGGGAACCCGCCGACAACGACACCGCCACCCGCCCCTGCCAGCGCGACGACGGCCGTCCGAAGCCGCTGACCGACCCTCCCCGCAATCACCGGAGCAACTCATCACCCTGCGCCACATCGACCTGCCGCTCCAGATCGACCTCCTGCGTGAGCTCGGAGCCGACTTCACCGCCCTGCACACCAAGGTCACCGCGCTCGACCCCGAACCGGGCAGTGACCTGCTGCGGCAGGTCGGCCCCCAGATCCTCGCCATCCACGACCTCGTGAGCCGATCCCTGGTCCGGCTGTCCGTCCTGGACAACAGTCAGTACACCGCCGTGCCCGGCAGCCGCTTCTCATTGGACACGCTCAGCGGCGTCACCGCGTCCGCTTCGATCGCCGCCTCCCAGCTGGCACGAGCCATCGGTGACAACCCGCTCGACGGCGCGGACTTCGCCGGTCCGCCGGCCGACGAGGAATCCCTGCGCCAGACGCGGCACGCCGAGGCCGCACCGGCCCTGGCCAAAAGCCTGGCCACCGCCGCCCAACACCTCGAACTGAGCGCGACCTGCTGCCAGTACACCGCATCCGCCATCATCCGCGACCTGACAGAACATCCCGAACACCGGCCCGGCCTGCCGGAGCTGTCGCCCGCCCAGTACGCGGTGCTCGAACGGATCGCCCGAGGCGGCACCCATCGATACGCTCCGTACCACCGGCCCGTGCGTGTCACCGACGGGGACGGCCGGGCCATCCACGCGAAGCCCTTCGGTGTGCTGGAGAAGGAGCGCCTGATCCGTGTAGCGCGGACTCCCAATTACGTGAGCCAGGACGTCGTGGTCACGGCTGCCGGACAGCTCGCGCTGGACTTCCAGAAGCCGCACCGCTCCCAGGCACCGTCACCGGCCAAGGTGCCTGCACCCCGCAACACGGGCGGTAGGAAGCGGTGAACACGTTCGCCCCGAACGATCTGGTCCTCGTCTCGCCGCGGTACCTGGCCGGCGGCGGCATGAACAAGATCAACGATGCCATCGGTCCCCTGGTCCACCTGTTCGCGTGGCCCTACGAGCACAACCCGCGAACCGGACGCATCGACATCGACAGCCCCTGCGGCAGCGTCTTCCTCGACTTCGACCCCAACCGCCAGGACGGCGTGTGGTGGACCATCGCCCACCACGAGCCCCACTGGCGGATCGAGTTCAGCCGGCAGACGCCGAGCGAGGCCATCGCGTCCGTAACCCAAACCCTGCCCCAACTGCTCGGTGACCGCCGGCACGCCGACCGCATCCCCCTCGCGACCGGCTCCGTCGCCCACCTCGCCAAGACCAGCGGCTGGGAGGCGTTCTCAATTCCGTCAGGTGTGGCGTGGGCCTCACCCGACGGCCACTGCACCGTGGAACACACCACGCACCCCACGCACCCGTGGCGGATCAAGCACTCGGTGTACGACGGCTTCGACACGCAGTGGAGCGCCACGTTCACCCCGGAGGTGCCCGAGCGCCTGGTCGCTCAGTTCTTCACCCACCTCGCCACGACCACACCGGTGGAACGTGTCTTCCGAGATGTCCCGTATTTCGTGCAGAAGCTGGACGAGGTGCTCATCACCCCTGCCCATGGGGCCACTGTGAATCCGCATGTCGCCCACGCCGGCGCCCAGCTCGGCCGTGCCGTACGCCACCGCTGACCTCGCCATGGACAAAAGCCCGCATCCGCGGGCCTGCCCGACCCCGTTGGCGGGCCAACCCGCGCAGGCCCCCTCCATACCTCCCACTGCAGAAGGTTTGCTCATCAGTCCGCTTCCCTCCGCCAGCACGCGCCGTGTATCTCTGCCCGACGGCGCGGAACTGACCGTCTACCTTGACGGGCCGGCCGACGCGCCCGTCACCCTCGTTCTGGTCCACGGGCTGTCTGTCACCGCGGACCTGTGGCGCCTGCACACCCCGCCCCTTGCCGCGCAGGGCATCCGGATCGTGCGCTACGACCAGCGCACACACGGGCACTCCACCCGGGGAACAGCCCCGATCACCCTGGAGAGGCTCGCCGACGATCTTTCCGTCCTCATCGACAGCTTCGCCGCGCACGGTCCGCTGGTCCTCGCCGGCCACTCCATGGGTGGCATGATCCTGCAGACCCTGACGACGATGCGTCCCGACCTGCTCCCCCGGATACAGGGCCTCCTGCTGATCTCCACGCCCGACGGGCCGGTCACCACCCGCCCCGTGCCCGGGCTGCGGACCCGGCTCCTCAGCTGGGGCCGCGACCTCCTCGCCCTCACCTGTACCCACGTGCCCGCGGTGGTGGACGCGATACGGCGCCGCCTGCCGCGCTCCAGCCCCTGGGCCCTGTCCACCGCCGCGCCCGAGAGCGGTGGCACCAGCGTGCCAGTCGCCTGCCGGCGCGGCCTGCACCACACCGCTACCCGTGACATCGCCGCGTTCTGGCAAGCACTCGCCGTCCGCGGATCCCGCCCGATCGACGGGCTGCGCACCCTCGGTCCGCGCCTGACCCTCCTGGCCGGTTCCGCTGACGTCCACGTGCCCGCCTGCCATACCCGGGCCCTCGCGCGCCGCCTGCCCCAGGCTCGCTTCGTGCTGGTCGACCAGGCCACCCACACGCTTCCCATCCGCCACCCCCACGCAGTCGTGGAAAGCCTGACCAACCTCCTGCCCACCGCCCGAAACCACTGACCCCACATGGAGAGGAACATCCTGCTCGCCGCTCAGAAACTCGACACACTCCTCGCCCAACCCGCATGCCAACTCGGTGTTTTCCTCCCCGCCGGCCTGCATCCGCAGAGCGCTGAGCAGCATCACCTCGACTGCCTCGCGCAGGCCGGAGCCGACCTGGTCGAGATCGGCTTCCCCCACCGCGCGCCTTTCCTCGACGGTCCCGTTATCCAGTCCGCCTACCGCCGCGCTCTGCGGAACGGGCACGTGCTGGATCGCGCCGTCCGTGCGGTTGAGTACGCCGCTCGCCTTCGGCCGACCGTCGTCATGGCCTACTGGGATTCCGTCAGCCGCTACGGCCCAGAGCACGTGGCAGGTCTGTTCGCCGACGCCGGTGCCGCCGGGGTGATGGTCGTCGATCTGCCCGCGCACATGGCCGCACGCTGGCATGAGACCGCGAGCAGCGCGGGCCTGTTCACGCCCAGCCTCGTCTCGCGTCAAACCCCTGAGTCCGGTCTGCCGAAGGCGGTCGCCGGGGCATCGGGATGGCTGTACGCACCCGCCAGTACGGCCCTCACCGGCCACCAGGGCGTCCTGGACATACCTGCCCTCGCCGCCTTCACCCAGCATCTTCGGACGGCAAGTTCGCTCCCCGTCGTCTCGGGAGTAGGGATCTCCACCCCGGCCCTCGCCGCACAGGTCGCCCCGCTGGTGGACGCGGTCGTCATCGGCACCCCTGTTGTCCGTACCCTGCTGGCGAACCCCAACCAGGCCCCCGCTGTGGCCGCCTCGTTCGCCCAGGCACTGCGCCCACCCCACCCCGCGGAGCACCGTGTCTGATTCCCCTGCACCGGCCGAAGCCCTTTCCCGCCTGAGCACCGACGCGCTTGCCCTGCACCGTGCCCTGCGCGCCGGCGGCAAGGGCCGCGCCCGCACTCTGGCCCTCTGGATCACCGATGCACAGGACCTCGCCCGCAGCGCGCTGGAAGCACTTCTCGACCTCACGCAGGCCCGGCCGTACACCACGGCCGATGAACTGCTATTCCTCGACCGCCTCGCGCAGATCGCCAAGGCTGCCCAAGGCGCCGGTGCCGAGCTGACCGCGGCTCTGGCTCGCGCCGTGGAGAACCAGCGCCGCTGCGCCGGCGCCGCGTCGGGACGGGTCGTTGTCCTCGGGCCCTCGCCCCAGCAGCTCATCGCTTCGGCCGCCGACCTCCTCGGCCGCATCCCCGCCCTCTGCCACGCGATACACCGCGACCGGCTGGTACCGCCCATTCACCACGCGAACCAGCCGTGTTGAGGGCGCGCCACCCCGTTTCCAACCCTCAGGACAGACCATTTCAGATCAGCCCCGATTCCGTGCCCTTTCCCTTGGTGCCGGTCTGTGCCGAATTCAGCGTGTTGCACGCGGCCTACGACGCCTCCATCAGCAAACGCAAGGAGCGCGGATCGGACGGCAAAGCCATGCACGCCCTGTCAGCGCTCAGAGCGGCTTCGGACGTACGACACAACCACAGCCCGACCCCGGGCGGGCCTCCGTTCCATAACCACTGAGGAGAATGACCTGACATTCCCGACCCAGCACCTCCACATCGAGACCGACATCCACCAGCAAGTGGCTCTCCTCGCGCGCGCCTTGGGGCTCACCGCAGACGAGACCATCGCTCATCTGCTCCGCCTCTACGCCCAGCCCTCGTTCGAGACACCAGCCCGCGCAGACATGCTCACCCCCGTCTACGCCATCTATCAGCGCAGGCGCATCGATGGGCACTTCGACCGTTCCACCGGCGCCTTGAGCATCCCCGCAGGCCCCGGGGCGGGGCAGTACAAAACTCCCAGCGGCGCTGCTCGCGCCGTCATCACGGCGCTACGCCCGCAGGTCTCGCCCGTCCGTACCGGATGGACGTTCTGGCGCCTTGCCGAAACTGGCGCCCACCTCGAAGTCCTCCGCGGCGCCGCCACTCACACACGCACCACCACGAGCCCGCCCGTACCGCCGCCCACCAGCACAGCCACGCCGCGCACCCGCTGACCCCCGTCGACCCACCCCGGGGACGCAGGCCCGCCGTCACCGGCGGCCCGTCCAATCCGCGACATCGCGCCCCCGTCCTGACTGGCCTCGGATGCCGCAGTCGCCCACCCTCGCCCGAGCTGCCCCGGCACCCCGGCTGTCCCGTCACCTCGCGGATCACCCCGCCCTCACCCCTGGAATCCTATGAACACCCCCACCCTGAAAATCCTTTCGCTCGGTGCCGGAGTCCAGTCCAGCACCCTGCTCGCCCTGTCCGCCGAAGGTGTCCTTCCCAAGGTCGACTACGCGATCTTCGCCGACACCGGCTGGGAACCCCGCGCCGTCTATAAGCACCTCGACCGCTTGGAGCGTGAGATAGCCGCCCCGGCCGGCATCCCCGTCCTACGCGTGTCCGCCGGCAACATCCGCGACGACGCCCTCGATCCGCACCACCGGTTCGCCTCCATGCCCCTCTACATCCTCAACCAGGACGGCAAGTCCGGGATGACCCGACGGCAGTGCACCGGTGAATATAAGATCAAACCAATAAAGAAGCAGGTCAGAGTCCTCCTCGGCTATCCCTACCCCGCCCGGATCCCGCGGGAGGTGTTCGTCGAGCAGTGGGTCGGTATCTCAACCGACGAGTTCCATCGCGCCAAGGACGCGGACGTGAAGTACATGCGTAACCGGCACCCGCTCATTGACCTGGGCTGGTCGCGCACCGACTGCATCCGGTACCTGACGTCGCTCAACCTGGCGGACACCCCCAAGAGCAGCTGCCTGGGATGCCCCTTCCACGGCAACGCTCAATGGCGCCACATCCGCGACACCTCACCTGCCGAGTGGGCGGACGTGGTGGCCTTCGACGCCGCCATCCGCCAGGGCAACGCCCGCGCGAACGCCAGCGGCAACCGGCTGCTGGGCGAGGCGTTCCTCCACCGCTCCCGCGTGCCCCTGGCCGACGCCCCTATCGATCACGTCACCGCCGCCGAGTGGGCGGCCCTCCAGCAGGAGCTGGGCAGCGACGACGACGTCGCGGTGCTGGAGGAGGGTGTACCGGACGGATGCTCGCCCTGGGCCTGCCGCGGCGACGCGGAGGCGTTGGCCCGCGACGACTTCGGGCTGGCGACGTGATCGTCCTCGATCTGTTCGCCGGACCTGGCGGCTGGAGCCACGCCCTGACGATCCTCGGGGTGCGCGACGTCGGCCTGGAATGGGACGAGTGGGCCTGCAAGACCCGCGCAGCCGCTCGGCAGTTGACCATCCGCACCGATGTCGCGATGTATCCGGTGGGGCCCTTCCTCGGAAGGACCGCCGGGCTCATCGCCAGCCCGCCCTGCCAGGCATGGTCGATGGCCGGTAAACGTCTCGGGCTCCTCGACCAGCCGCTGGTCCACCAGGCCGTTGCTGACCTCGCCGTCGGCCGCGACACCCGTGAACAGCTCCTCACCGCCTGCCAGGACGAACGCTCGTTGCTCGCCGCCGAGCCCATGCGCTACCTGCACGCCCTCAACCAGCACGGCCAACCCGAGTGGATCGCGATGGAGGAAGTCCCGGACGTCTTGCCGCTGTGGCGTCAGTACGCCGCGGTCCTGCGCAGCTGGGGCTTCTCGGTGTGGACGGGGATCCTGAACGCGGCGGACTACGGAGTGCCGCAGACCAGGCGGCGCGCGATCCTGCTCGCCTCCCGCACCCGCACCGCCGAGCCCCCGCCGCCCACCCACGCCAAAGTCGCCGAGCCGGAGTCGCTGTTCGGGCCGGGCCGCGCCCGCTGGGTATCCATGGCCGAAGCCCTCGGCTGGGGTGCCACCGACCGGCCGGTGCCGACCGTATGCGCCGGCGGAGGGCCGGGAGGCGGCCCGGAGCCCTTCCCGTCCGGATCCCGCAAGACCCTCAGCGACGCCCGCGACCGCGGGGCCTGGAAGCCCCAGAGCACCCTCGTCCTGCAGTCGCGCCGGGAAGGCGCGGGGTGGTCGGCCCGGCACGGGGCCAGGGAGAACCGGCCGGCCGACGAGCCGGCCCCCACGTTCACCGGCGAAGCACACCGCTGGTCATGGTCCCTGCGCAGCAACAACCAGTCCAACGCGACCGTCCGAAGGTCTGACGAACCGGCCGGCACCCTGTTCTTCGGCCATCGCGCCAACGAATGCGTGTGGATCGCCGAAGCCGCCCCCCGCACCGCTGGCGAGGAGCAGCCGGCGCCGGAGTCCATCCGGATCACCGCCCAGGAAGCCGGCCGCCTGCAGACCTTCCCCGCCGACTACCCCTGGGCCGGGAACAAGGGGCAGGTCTTCGGCCAGATCGGCAACGCGGTGCCGCCCCGGCTCGCCGCCCATCTGCTGGCCCCGTACCTCGGCAAGACCCTCCACCCCGACGACTTCACCCTGGCCGCGTAGATGCCCCACTCCACCGACCCGTACGAGGACGACCTGGACGACCTGCCCTCTCCGCGGCCCGTCCACTACGCCGAGCAGTCCCTGCTCGGGGCGCTCCTCCTGGACCCCCACCGGCTCTCCGACATCCGTGTTCTGGAGGCCGAGCAGTTCAGCAACCACGCCCACGGTGCTCTCTTCCAAGCCATGCGGACGGTGCCGCTGCCTGATCCGGAGGCCCACCGCTCCGATCCCGCCTGGCTCAACACTGTCCTCGACGCGGCCCGCCCCCGTGCCCCCGGGCTGACGGCCTCCTACCTTCACACCCTCGTCCAGGTCTGCCCGTGGCCCCAGCACGCGCCGACGTACGCCCGGATGATCCAATCCGATCACGCCCGGCGCACGCTGCTCATGCACGCCCAACGCCTCGACCAGACCGCGGCCGACGCAGCCCTGCCGAACCGGACCGTAGCCACCCTTGCCCAGGCCAACTCCCTCGCAGAGTTCCTGGACACGCTCGCCGGACGGTTCGCTCCGCACCCGGGCTCCCTGCCACGTACTGTCCTGCCGAAGCAACCCGCGGCACGCAGCAGCGAGGACGCCCTCGACGAGGAGCGACTCCTCCTCGCCACGGCCACCGCGCACCCGGCCGCTCTGAAGGACATGCGCTGGCTCCAGCCCGAGGATTTCACACAGCCCCTGCACGCAGCCCTGTGGCAGTGCCTGACCTCGCTGGTCCACCGCGCCGAGCCCGTGGACCCGGTCACCGTGCTCTGGGAAGCCCAGCATCGCGGGCTCCTCGCCGACGACCTCTCCGCCGGTGACCTGATGGCCCTGGTCTCCACACCCGTCGGGTCAGCCGACTACTGGGGCGAACGCCTCCTTCAACGCGCCCTGCTGGCACGCGCGTGCGACGTCGCCACACGGATCGCCACCTACGCCGAGGACCCGGCCAACACCACGCACCAACTGATCACCGGCAGCCGTCGTGCCCTGGCCGACCTCGCCGCACTGCGTACCCGCTGGCAGCGCAGCACCGCCCCTACGCCGCCGACGACTCCCCGTGCCCCGCGCAGCCCGGCCGTCTCCCGGGCCGGCCCGCCGCCCCGAACCACCGCAGCACGCGCACTCCGATGACCACCCGCTCCGGCCGACCCTCGCCGGCCGGAGCCGCGAAACGAGGCCAGATTGCCGCACCCCGAAGCAGCCCCTCACATCCGCCTCGACCTGTACCAGGAGCGCTCCAGCGCCGTCACCGCCACCACCACGGGCACCCCCACCCGCACGATCCAAGCCCTTCTCACCCTCCACGGCTTCGAGCCGCTGGACGAACAGACGATGGTCATGGCACGCATCGACCGCGAGGAACCGCACTACGCCGAGCAAGCCGCGCTCGCCCTGCGAGCCGAGAACCTCAGCGTGGACGTCACCCCCGAGCTGCGCGAGGAGATCGACACGGAATGGACCTGGGCCAACTACCCCATGCCCTGGTGCTCGCGCGAGGAGATCCGCGAGGTTTCCGACGACGCCCAGAAGATCTACGACGACATCCGGCACGGGCGCCTGATCATCCACGCCCACGCCCACGACGGCTGGACCACCGTCGCCGTCGGCACCTACCTCCACGGCCCGAGCATCCACCTCCACGGGGAAAACCACCTGCGCACCGAATCGCTGCGGTACGACACGCCCGTGGAAGCCATCACCGAGTTCGATCGCCTCTACGACGATGCCGTACGCCCCGGCCCGGCGCCGGCCACCAGCACCGAGCACGAAGCTGAACGGATTCGCACCTCGCTACCGGGTACGGCCGACGCGCCGACGGCACCGGCAACGCCCAGGCTCGTAGACGCGCATGCTGCCGCGGCCGGCAACCACGAAGCACTCCTGAACGACTTTCTCGAGTCGCACGGCGAGTGGGAAAAGTGGCACTGCATCCCTATTGAATCGGCGTGTTGAAGCCGATCTGACAGGGTGGCGCGATGAACAAATGGCGTGTCTTCTGGGTTCCCAAGCCGGCGCCGATCGCCACACCGTGCGTGCCAGTTCTGGCGGGATGGACGGACCTGCCGGAGCGCGAGGCATCAACCGGGATCCGGCCCGGCGACCCGATTCTGCTGGCACCGGACTACCGCATCGACGAACTCCTCGGCCTGTACACGCGCAGTAATCCGTTCCGGGGATACACAAGAGAGACGAAGCGGAACTACATCACGGACCTCTGCCTGTTCCTCAACTTTCTGTGGCTGCGCGGGAAGGTATGGACGATGGCCGTGGAGACGGATGTCGACGACTTCCAGTTCTGGCGCGAGTCCTCGCCCGAGAACCCGGTGCGGGTGGGCGGGAACAAGTGGAATCGGGAATTGGCCGCGCTGATGAGCCTGTACACGTGGGCGACGAAGCCGGCTAACGAGTTCCTACCGCGCAACCCGGTGCCGGTGCATCGGGTAGCGGGCCGGCATGGGCGGATTGTCGAGGTGCCGGACGGGAAGGCGAAGGACGCCCGGGGCAGCAATGTCCACTGGCTGACACCTCGGACGTTCCGTCTCTGGGTGGACGTCGGGCTGCGCGGTTACGGCACTGACTGTCTTCCCTCGCCGGGCTGGGTGGGCCGCCTGGAAGACCGCAACGTTGCGTTCGTGCGCTTGCTGACCTCTTCGGGGGTACGGCGGCTGGAAGGCGCCTCACTGTTGACGTTCGAGGTGCCGTCACTGCGTTTGGAGGGCGGCCGTTACTACACTGGGCGCCTCGCAGCGGCGGTCACTCGTTCCAAGAAGGCCCGTACCTACTACGTCGAGGCTCATGTGGTGGGCGATATCGAGAACTACGTCGACTCCTCGCGCGCACAAGCCATCCGAACGGCCCAGACCCGGGGCCGGTACGACGGCGTGCGAGACATGCGGCTGGTCACCCGGGTGAGCCGGGGACCGAAACCGACGGTGTACTGGTGCGACAGCAAGGGCGTCACGGGCCGCATTGCGCTGACGGAGGCGACCGCAGACGAACGGATGACGTGGTACACCGAAGGCCCGGCGGGACCGGAGCCGTTGTGGCTGTGGCTGAACGAGATGGGCCTGCCGTTTCAGCCGCACTCGTGGAACAACGTCTTCACCGCGGCGAACCAGCGGTGCCGGGCGGTTCTGGATCCGGAGCCGGAGCGTCGGCTGGACCCGCACCGCAGCCTGGCGCCGTACGCGACGCCCCATTCCTGCCGGCACAGCTTCGCCCTCTACATGCTGGTCATCCTGCACAACTTGATGGACCAGAGGTTCGGGTTGAGCCCGGAGGAGCGGCGGGACTACCGGCTGCTGTACGGGGACCCTTGGCGGATGGTGCAGGACCTGTTGGGTCATGCGTTCCTTGAGACGACCCGCGAGCGATATCTGGCCCCGGTCGCCGACCTTCAGCTGCGGTCGCTGCTGACCACCGCGCCTTCGTTCCGCGAGGGGGAGCCGTCGGCGCAGGAGATGGATGGGGTGTTCGCGCGTCTGGCGCGGGAGGCCGGGGGCATCCAGGACATCGACGCCATACTGCGGGTCGCCACGCGGGCGGCGCGATGAACAGACGTGGGCGTACGGCGCCGCTGCCAACAACGCTGGTGTGCAGGCCAGCGGTTCTGCTGGACGACGGCCTCGTCGTCGAGCACCGAGACCGATCGGGAGCCGTCGCTGTCTACGACTTCCGTGCTCTGCCGGTCGGGGACACCCTGCGCCTGTCGCTGGCCCGTCTGTTCGCCGCGCGATGTGTGCCGAGCCGGTGGACCTCGCACCAAAGCAGCAGGTACTTCTGGCTCCCCTTGCAGGCGTTCACCGCCTTCCTGGCCACACTGGACGCGCCGGTTGCCGATCTTGACCAGTTGACCGCGGGGGTGTGGCAGCAGTGGAGGCTCAGCCGGCCGAACGCCCCGCTCGGCTACCGCCAGATCACCACCGTGCGGGGGCTGTTGCTTGACGACCCGCGGCTATCCGCGGCGGCACGGGAGGCGCTCGCCCGCCGCGTCCTGAAACCCGCAGCCAAGGAAGCGTCCTTCCAGGACGCCGAGTTCGACGCGATCGTCACCACGGCGCGGCGTATGTTCCGTGCCGCGCATCTACGGATCACGGACAATGCCCGCCATCTCGCCCAATGGCGGTCGGGGACTTTCGCTCGCGGCAGCGAGGCATGGCTGCTGGGCGAGGCGCTGGACTGTCTGGCCCGGACCGGTGAGGCACCCCACGACACCAGGGTGCGTCGCCAGCGTAGCCGTGTGCTCGCTCGCTATGCGCGGGTGCTGGGCGGGGAAAAGCCCGAGCACACGTGGCAGCGACTGTTCTTGACCCGAATGGAGACGGTCGCGCTGGGGGTGCTGTTGCTGGCCGAGCACGGCTGGAACCTGTCGGTCATCAACCGGTTGAAGGTGCCGCAAGCGGCCCCGGACGCCGGCAGCAACGGCCCGCGGATCTACCGGGTCGAGCTGGAGAAGCACAAGCGCGGCGCCGGACGGTACTTCGAAACCCGCAACCTCACCGACGACGGGGCCGCCTCCCCTGGGCGGCTCATCACGCAGGCGCTGGAGGCCACCGTGTTCGCCCGCGCGGCCGTGCACACTCTGAGCCCCGGCACAGACCGCTTCCTGATCTGGCGCTCCGGAAGAGCCCCGCTGGAGGTCCATCCACAGGACGAGACCGGCAGGAAGTTGGGCATCGGGGTATTCGGGTTCGGAATCTCCGGCCGCACGGCCAAGGGCTGGGCGACCCAACAGGGCCTCCCCTCCTCGCCGTTCCGCAGGGGGCGACGGACGGTGAACACGCTCCACCGGCGCGCGCCCGGACAGAACAGCCAAGCCACTCACGACCGCGTCTACGCGCTGGGCGATCCCCAGGTCCGCCAGGCCGCGGTCCCGGTCATCGCCGAGGCGGCTGAAGCCGTCGTGGCCAAGGCCCGCGCCACCGTGCTCGCCGCCGAACTGCGCAAGCGAGCCGATCCGGCCGACCAGCCGACCGCTACCGCCGACTGCCACGACTACGACAACAGCCCCTATCCCGGGCCCGGCGGAGGCTGTGGGGCCTCGTTCCTGATGTGTCTGGCCTGCCCCAATGCCCGGATCCACCCCGCCCACCACAGCCGTCTGGCCCATCTGCACCACGCGCTCGACAGCCTGCGCACCGCCATGGAGCCGGGCCAGTGGCAACGCCAGTGGGAGAACGGGCACGCTCGCCTGGAGCACCTCAAGGGCCAGCTTGGCGCCGCGGTGTGGACTCGCGCCCTGGCTGACGTGACGGACACCGACCGCGATCTCATCGCCCTGCTGCTCAACGGAGACCTCGACTCGTGACGGCTACCCCAGCCCCCCTCCCTGTCCTTCCCGGACCCGCCACCCCCGTCATCCCCGCCCACCGGGTCGTCGACGGCTACGCCGGCCCCATCGCGTGCTACGCGGCATCGGCCTGGCCGCTGATCCCGATGAACGCCAACCCGGGTGTCACGCACAGCACCATCCACTGGTCTGCGTTCCCCGGCACGTTCCGGGAGGAGATGCGGCTGGCCGCCTGGACCTTGATCAACGGCGAGCTGCCCGCAGTGTTCCTGCGTGAGCGCCATCCCACCTGGCGCTCACGCCAGGCCCCCAAGGTCATCTATCAGACGATCGGGACCTGGTGCCGACTGGCCGTGTGGCTCACCGACCGGGGCATCACCACGCTGAGCGACTGCACCACACCGGTACTGGGTGAGTTCGGCCGTCACCTGTGCGATGGCGGGTCGGCCCGCATCACGGTGCACGGCGTGCTGTCGTCGCTGACCCGGCTGTGGGTCTTCGACCAGCTCAGTGGCCGTCCCAGTGGAATCGGCTGTCCGCCGTGGGAGACCGAGGGGGTGGACGACTTCCTGCCGACGGCGACGCCGGGCGGCGAGAACGCCACCGAGGCGATCGCCGAGCAGACCATGGGCCCCTTGCTCGTGTGGGCGATCCGCACGGTCGAGGAGTACAGCGACGACGTCCTGGCCGCCTGGGCTGAACACAACCGTGTGCGTGCGGCGGCTGCCGCCAACATCGCCACTCCCGCCTCACGAGCCGCTCTTCGGGCCTTCATGGACCGCATCGACTCCGGCAAGCTGTCGATTCCGACCACACAGTGGCTGGGCAGAACCACGATCGCGGGCGCGTATATCGCCGCGCTCACCGGCGCCTCCCTGAGCCAGGTCTACAGCATCACCCGTGATCACGGGTGGCGGCAGGCCGCCCTGGACCGGCCCGGTCGGTGCCCGCTGCGTGTACCAGTCACCGGCAAACTCGGCGGCTTCCCCTGGAGAGAGGCCGTCGACTACACCGAAGCAGGCTTCCTGATGCGCCAGTTGGGCACAGCGTGCTTCGTCATCATCGCCTATCTGACCGGGATGCGTCCCGGCGAGGCGGCCGGGCTGCGCAGCGGCTGCTGCCCCGACCCACGGCCGGACACCGCGGGGCGCACCGGGCGGCACTTGATCACGAGCACCGTGTACAAGACCGCCCGCGACGAAGACGGCAACCATCGCTCCGAGGGCGAAGTCCGCGCGGCTCCCTGGGTGGCCATCGCCCCTGTCGTGAACGCCATCCGGGTCCTGGAACGCATGGTTTCGCAAGGGCAGCTGCTGTTCGACCACCACGCCCACGACCTGCGCGGCACCCGGGCCGGCTCCGGCTCCCTCACCGTGCACACCCTGGGCACCCGGGTGGAGGACTTCATCACCTGGGCCAACCACGAGGCAGCCGCCCGCGGCCTGGCCCATGAGGTCATCCCACCGGATCCGCACGGGAGGATCGGTACCGAGCGGTTCCGCAGGAGCCTGGCCTGGCACATCGCCCGCCGCCCCGGGGGCCTGGTCGCGCTCGCGATTCAGTACGGCCATCTGCGGACTTCCGTAGCGGCCGGATATGCCGCGCGCAGCCGGGACGGCATCCACGACCTCCTCGACGTCGAGACGGCCCGCGCCACCATCGACACTGTCGCCGACCTGAATGCCGCTCTGGAGGACGGCCTCGGCATCTCCGGGCCCGCGGCCCGCCGGGCCATCAAGGCCGCCGCCACCGCGCCCCAGTACACCGGCACCGTCATCACCGCACGGCAGGCCCGACAGATCCTCGCCAACCCTCACTTGGCCGTCTACGACAATCCCCACACGCTGCTGATGTGCGTCTACAAACGCGACAAGGCCCTGTGCCACCGCGGCCTCAAGGACACCCCCAGCCTCGACCGGTGCGTCCCTGTCTGCCCGAACATCGCCCGCACCGACCAGCACGCCACCGGCCTCCGCCTCCGCGCCACCGCGTTCGCCCAGCAGGCAGGCCACGTTCCCGGCCCGCTGGGCGAACGGCTACAGAGCAACGCTGCCCGGCTGCGCGACCTCGCCGACACCCACCACCGCACCCGCACCACCCTTCAGGACGGCACCGCATGAGCCCCGCACCCGACGAACGCGACCGTATCCGCGCGGCCATGGACCGCATCCTGCTGGGAACCGCGCAGCACTCCAACGGCGCGCTGACGATCGTCGCCCTGGCTCAGGAAGCCGGCGTACCGCGCAACGCGCTCACCCAGCGTCACCTCGACCTCAGGAACGACTTCTACACACAGGTCAGGGCACGCGGACAGACGCCGCACTCCGAGATCCGCCTGCGCCAACAGATCGTCAAACTGAAGGAACTCCGCACCAAGGACGCCACCGAACTGGCCCAGCTGCGGACCGACGTCGAGCACCTCGTCCGCGCTGTCAACCAACTCACTGCGCACAACCGACAGTTGCTCCACACCCTGTCCCAGCCCACCTCCCCGGTCCGAGCGCTGCCGATGCAACCGCACCCGGACTCAAGCCACTGAGTTCCTGCGCGCGTGGTGAGCCGGTTCTCCTACTCGCGGCGGGCCCCGCCACCCCCTAGTCAAGCGCGGCCCGCTCGGCGGGCTACAGGTCGGCGACGCGGAAACTCCACCAGCACGAGCCGGCCCCGGAGTCCTGGCTCGTATGACGGCACCCACACGGTGGACATCGACGGCGCGCTCGCCGAGCTCGATGCCGACGGCCACCGGCCGCTGCGCCTCCCCGTCCAGGGCCGACCTCCGGCTGCGCGGCTCACGGTGGCCGGACCCTTCGGTCTTGCTGGGCGCGGCCAGGCGGTTCGGGCCCTGGCCCCTACACCGGCGAGTGTGGCGCTGGGGGCGGCCGGTTTCAGGTGGGGCGGCGGATGGCGTGTACGGCGGTGTCGTAGAGGTCGAGCATGTCGGCCTGTCCGCCCAGACGTACCCATTCCTCGTTGGCTGCCTGCAGGCAGACGATCGCTGCGGCCGCGATCGCGCGGGCCTGCAGGGTGCGGCGGTCGGAGTCGGGCAGTCGCGGCTCGATCAGCGGTGCGAACAGGTCCTGCCAGCGGGCCTGCTTCTCGGTGTGCCCAGCGCGCAGGGAATCGTTGCCGAACAGCAGCGTGATGAACTCCAGGCGCCCTTCGGCTGTTATGTCGATCTCCTCGAGCACCTGGAACGCCGCGCGCAGCGCCGTCCAGGCATCCTCGTCGGCCGGGCGCCCCGCGAGGCGTGCGGCGATCAGGTCGCCCTGTTCGTCCAGGCCGCTGAGCGCGAGGTCCTCCTTGTTGCGGAAGTAGTTGAACAGGGTCCGCCGGGAGACGCCCGCGGCGGCGGCGACCTCATCAAGGGTCGTGTTGTCGAAGCCCTTGGCGCCGAACAGCTCGATGGCGGTCCGGGCCAGCAGGGAGCGGACCACGGAGCGGGTCTGTTCCCGGATGGGGGAGGGGGCCGGTTTCTGAGTCATGCACCGATGGTACGCCGTATCACTCGATGCACCTGCTTGCACTCAGTGCAAAACCGTGCGTAGAGTGAACCCATGAGCAAAATCGACTACCACCGCCAGACCGTCATCGTCACCGGCGCCAGCTCCGGCCTCGGCGCCGAATTCGCCCGCCAGCTGGCCCGCCGCGGCGCGAACCTCGTGCTCGTCGCCCGCCGGGCGGACCGGCTCGAGAGCCTGGCCGCCGAACTCACCCGCGCCCACGGCGTCACGGTGACCACCGTCGCCCGCGACCTCGGCAAGCCCGACGCCGGCCGCACATTGCGCGCCGAACTCGAGTCCCGCGGCATCCACGCCACCGGACTGGTCAACAACGCCGGCTTCGGCACCCACGACGCCTTCAGCGACGAGGACCCCGACCGCCTGCAGAGCATGATCACGCTGAACGTCAGCGCGCTGGTCGACCTCAGCCGCGCCTACATCGCCCCGCTGACCTCCGCCGATACCGGCATCCTGATCAACGTCGCGAGCCTGCTCGGCTTCCAGCCGACCCCCTACATGAGCGCCTACGGCGCCACCAAGGCATTCGTCCTCAACTTCACCGAAGCGCTGTGGGAGGAGAGCCGCGGCACCGGTCTGCGCGTCCTGGCCGTGAACCCCGGTGCCACCCGGACCGAGTTCTACGACGTCGCCGGCAGCACCGCCGACTACGGCACGAAGCGGGCAACCCCACAGCAGGTCGTGAAGATCGCCCTCGACACGCTCGACCGCCGGTCCGCGCCCCCGTCGGTGATCACCAACGGCCGGTCAGTCGCTCTCCTCGGAAGGCTCCTGCCGCGCCGCTCGATGGTCCGGCTCATGGGCTGGATGGACCGCCGCCAGCGCCCGTAGCACCCATCGCCCCCGCCCTCATCAACAGCTAAGGAAACACCGCCATGACCAGCACCGACATCACCAGACAGCCCACCGACGCGGAGCGCTTCCACCACATCCTCCAGACCCAGCGCACCGCCTACCACCGCGACGGAGCGCCCTCCATGGAGGCCCGGCGCCAAGATCTGACCCGGTTCAAGGCGGCCCTGATCGCCCGGCGCGGCGACATCGAGGAGGCGATCAACGCCGACTTCGGACATCGCTCGCGACACGAGACCGCGCTGATGGAAATCGTGGGCGTCGTGCAGGGCATCGACTACCTGCACCGCAACCTTCGCCGGTTCATGCGCCCGACCCACCGCCACATCGAGCTGCTGCTGCGTTTCGGCAGCAACCGCATCGAATACCAGCCGCTCGGCGTGGTCGGCGTCATCTCGCCGTGGAACTATCCCGTCAACCTGTCGCTCATGCCCGTCGTCACCGCGATCGCCGCCGGCAACCGCGTCATGCTCAAGCCGTCGAAGCTGACCCCGGCGACGAACGCGGTACTCGCGTCGATGCTCAGCGAACTCTTCCCGCCGGAGCAGGTCACGATCATCAGCGGCGACGGCTCCGCGTTCTCCTCCCTGCCGTTCGACCATCTCGTCTTCACCGGCAGCACCGAGGTCGGCCGAGCCGTGATGAAGGCGGCCAGCGACAGCCTCGTCCCCGTCACACTGGAACTCGGCGGCAAGTCCCCGACCATCGTGGCCAAGGGACACGTCCGCGACCAGGCGGTGTCCGACATCGTCTTCGGCAAGCTTCTCAGCGGCGGGCAGACCTGCATCGCCCCCGACTACGCCCTGGTGCACGAATCCGAGATCGACGCCTTCATCGACGCCTACGACCGACTGGTGAAGACCGCCTACCCCGACGGCCCCACCGGCGACGACTACACCTCGATCATCGACGACAAGCAATACAAGATCCTCACCGACCTGATCGACGACGCCCGCGCTCACGGGGCCCGGATCATCGAGGTCGGACACCGGCCGGACGACGCGGCCCGCCGCCCGCACACCCTCGCACCGACCGTCGTGCTCGGCGTCACCGACGACATGCGC
Source organism: Streptomyces sp. NPDC005794 (assembly GCF_042871445.1). Classification (NCBI taxonomy): domain Bacteria; kingdom Bacillati; phylum Actinomycetota; class Actinomycetes; order Kitasatosporales; family Streptomycetaceae; genus Streptomyces; species Streptomyces sp. NPDC005794. The sequence goes on along the minus strand of NZ_JBIAIN010000012.1, from coordinate 137,292 downwards.
ATCGCCCACGAGGAGATCTTCGGCCCCATCCTGCCGATCTTTGGATACCGCGACATCGACGACGCCATCAACTACGTCAACGCACGCCCGCGCCCGCTCGCGCTCTACTACTTCGGCGACAACGGCCCCGACCGGCGCAAGGTCCTTAACCGCACGACCTCCGGCAACGTCACCGTCAACGGCACCATCATGCACGTCGCCCAGGACGACCTCCCCTTCGGCGGCGTCGGCGCCAGCGGCATGGGCAAATACCACGGCATCGAAGGCTTCCGCACCCTCAGCCACCCCAAGGGCATCTACATACAAGGACGCTGGAACGCCACCCGCCTGCTGTACGCGCCCTTCGGCAAGCGCACCGAAGCTCTCCTCAACTTCTTCCTCCGATGAAGCAGGCATCACCGGCGCCCGCAGGCCCTTAGAGGTTCAACCGGCATGGCAGCTGCCTGGCCAGCAGCGACCCGTCTGAGATTGGCTCAAGCGCGACTCGCGGCATCATTGCCGCACGAGCTCCAGCACCTGCCCACACCTAGCGCCGAAGGTGGCGCGGAGCAGGTCCGCGGCGTCGGAGTCCTGGTCGAACAGCGACTGCATGTCGATCGCCAGCATGACGGCGAAGGTCATCGCGCTACCGAAGAACTCCTGAATCTGCTCATCCCGCAATGCTGCTTCGTCGCGGAGGAAGCGGTAGATCTGCAGGAAACCGTCGCGTACCGCTGCACCGATCGCTGGTTCAGCCCCGGAAACGAACCCTTGCAGTAGGACGGTGTGCAGTCCCCGCTTGGCGGCGAGGTCGAAGAAGCGCTCACCAATGGCATGCGCGGCGGTGTCCTCCGGCGCGAGTGCCGCGAGCGTTTCGCGCCACTCGTCGAGGAGGGTCGCCAACGTGTCCGCGAAGACTTCCAGGAAGAGCGCTTCTTTCGTACCGAACATCCGCACAACGTAGGGCTGGCTGATGCCGGCTGCTGCGGCGATCTGGTCAGTCGTGGTGCCGTGGTAGCCACGTCGTCCAAAGAGATTGCGGGCTGCGTCCAGGATCAGTCCGCGCCGCTTTGCGGCAGGCATACGGCTGCCGGAGGTGGTGCCGTCAGTGGGTTCATTGCTCATGTTGACAAGGTATCAACGGATAACTACCGTAGCTAGTAATCATACGATTACCTCTAACCGGAGTTCACGTGAAGCGTTCTGTCCCGGTCTGGCTCGCTGTCGTAGCCACGTCCCTCCCGATGTTCATGGCAACGCTCGACAACCTCGTCGTCACAAGCGCTCTGCCGGCCGTGCACGCCGACCTCGGTGCCTCGGTCGAGGAGCTGCAGTGGATCACGAACGCGTACACGCTCGCCTTCGCCGCGCTCATCCTTCTCGCCGTCGCCCTCGGTGACCGACTCGGCCGCCGGCACCTGTTCATCGCAGGCATCGCGGTCTTCACCGTCTCATCGGTCTTCGCCGCGCTGAGCGCCGACCCGACGGCACTCATCGTCTGGCGCGCGGTCGAAGGCGCCGGCGCCGCCGCGATCATGCCGCTCTCTCTGACCCTCCTCGTCGCAAGCGTGCCGGACCGCCTCCGCGCCGTCAGCATCGGCATCTGGAGCGGAATCTCCGGTCTAGGCGTCGCGCTCGGCCCGCTCGTCGGTGGCGCCGTCGTGGAGAACTGGAGCTGGGAGGCCATCTTCTGGCTCAACGTCCCCGTCGGCATCATCGCGGTCCCGCTGGCGATCTTCGCGCTGCCGAACACCCGTGGCGCCCGGGTCCCTGCCGACGTCCTCGGCGTCCTGCTCGCTGGCCTCGGCGTCCTCGGGCTCGTTTTCGGCGTCGTCCGCGGAAACGAAGCCGGCTGGACGAGTGGCGAGGTGCTCTCCGGGCTGATCAGCGGCGCCGTGCTGCTGGTCGCGTTCATCCTCTGGCAGGCACACACGTCCGCACCGCTCCTACCGCTCCGGCTCTTCCGCGACCGCAGCTTCACGCTCGCCAACATCGTTGCGATGACGTTCTCGTTCGGGGCCTTCGGTGCGGTCTTCATCCTCATCCAGTTCCTGCAGGTCGTGCAGGGTCGCAGCCCGCTCGAGGCCGGCGTCTGGACGACGCCGTGGACGCTCGCGCCGATGATCGTGGCGCCGCTCGCCGGGATTTTCGCCCCCAGGGTCGGCACGCGTGCGCTCATCACCGGCGGGATGGTCCTCCTCGCTGGCGGGCTGTTCTGGATGGCGGGAACGCTGGCCGCCGACGCGACCTTCCTCACGCTGCTGCCGGGCTTCGCACTCGCGGGAATCGGAATGGGTGCTGTGTTCGGACCAATCTCGACCGTCGTGCTCGCCCGGATGCCCCAGCACGACCACGCGAAGGCGTCCGGAGCGAACTCCACCCTTCGCGAGATCGGGGTCGCGCTCGGGATCGCCGTCCTCACTGCGGTCTTCACTGGCAACGGCGGCCAACTCACGCCCACCGGGTACGTCGACGCGGCGCAGCCGGCCGTTATGGTCGGTGCCGCCGTGGTCGCGGCCAGCGCGATCATCGCCGTGTTCCTACCCTCTGGGCGAGGAAGCGCATCCAACGGTACCGCTGCACAAGACCCTGCGGCAGCTGCACCGGAGCCCGCTTCTGCTGCCCTGCGCTAGAGCCCGTAGCCACCGAGGTCGAGCCCGCGCAAGTACCAATGGCCGCTAACCAGAAGGCCGACGAGGACCCGCGGCAGCCGCAGGTCGTTGATGATGAACTCCTGCCCGGCCTCCCCGTGGCCCGCCAGGTCGGGCAACCCGCTGGTCGCTGTCGCGCCCCAACTCCACGACGTGGTGGTGCTTTCGGGCCGCGGTTACTGGAGGCGGCAGGAGCGTCCTGCGGAGACCAACGCCGCACGCCTGGACTTCCTCGCCCGCGTCGACGGCCCTGCGCCCCCACGACACTGCGCAGAATTCGCCTGGCTGGGCACGGGTCGGCGGGAGAAGGGCCCAAGGCCCGGGTGGAGGCGGCCATCGAGTCTGGCGGCTTTGCCGTCATCGACCCCTCCTGCGGGCATGGCCACCTCTCCGAATCCGACCGACACCCTTGCCTGCCACCGCGCCGAGCGACGGCATAGGCATCCCAGGCGACCGAAGCGACCCAAGACGATCGCCAGCCGCATTCCGTGGTCTTTCCATACAGCTGACCACCCAACCAGATAGGGGAATCACCGATGTCAGAGCGCCATCCCATCCTGATCACCGGAGCCGCTGGCCATGTCGGCGGTGTGAGTCGAACGATCGTCGACATGCTGCTTGACCAAGGGCACCCCGTGCGCGCGTTCGTGCGGCAGGACGACGACCGCGCGCAGGCACTCCGCCAGGCCGGCGCCGAGGTCTTCGTCGGAGACCTGCTCACCATCGCCGACGTGACAGCCGCACTGAAGGGCGTCCGGCGCATCTACTTCAGCATGAGCCTGTCGCCGTACTACACCGACGCCGTCAGCCTCATGGCCGCGGCGGCGCGGGCCCAGGGCGACATCGAGGTCTTCGTCAACATGTCCGAGTACGAGCAGTCGTTCATGACGTTCGAGAAGATGACCGCACCGGAGCAGGAACGACGTGCATGGCTCGGCGGACTCGTCGCGGACTGGTCGCCGCAGCAGCGCGCTCATTGGATCGCCGAGCAGGTGCTGGAGTGGTCCGGCCTCCCGACCGTCAACATCCGGGCGGCCATGTTCGTCGAGAACCCCTTGATGACCTGGCTGGCACTGGAGCCGCTGAGCAACGGTGAACTGCGCCTGCCCTTCGGCCACCACCGGCTCGCGCCCATCGCGGGTTACGACGTGGCGGAGGCGTGCGCGAAGATCCTGGCCGACCCCGCTCCGCACATCTCGAAGTCGTACGAGCTCAACGGCCCGGAACTCAAGGACATGCACGGGTTCGCGGAGGACTTCGGGGCCGTGCTGGGACGCCAGGTCACCTACGTACCCGAAGAGGTCGAAACCTGGAACGAGACCTACGTGGACCCTGCCATGGCAGAGATTCCCCACACCGCGGAGCACATGAAGACCCTGACCCGGCTGGTGGGCGGCGGCGGATACCTCGGCGTCAGCGACCAGCTCCAAACCCTGCTCGGGCGACCGCCAAAGACCGTGCGCTGGGCGCTGGAGAACCATCTGCGCATCCAGAATCTGGCAGCCGGTTAAGAGGTCGTTTTGGCCAAGCAACGGCCTCACGACGTCATGACGTCATGAAGGCGGAGCCATGCGCCGCCGCAGATGCCCATAGGGGCCCTCGTCGGACTGGCCGTCATCCGCGGCGCCCGGATAGGCGGGAGAGTGTGAGCCGAGGGCCCCACGGGCCCGGAGGCCGTCAAGGTCGGGCAGGTAAATCCTGGCAGGGACTGGAGCGGGGCGGCTTCGGTGGCACGGATGTGCGTCAGGTCCTCGGGGCTGGCACCAAGAGGGCCGCGAGCGGTCACGCGGTGCATCGTGCGGGGGCGCTCAGCACCACACCCACACACAAGTGCGGCCGGCCGTTCGTCGAGACCGATCGGCGGATCGGCGGATCGGCGGAAATGGCGTTCACCCCGAGCAGCGACCTCGAGCACCAAAACGCACCACCACCCGTGCAGCGGCCAGCGCCTGGCCGCTGCGAACATCTCCGGAAGGAAGCCACCGATGGCTGATCACGACCTCGTTCTAGTCACCGGCGCCGGCGGCATGGGCCGCCTCGTCACCGAGCGGCTGCGCGCGCAGAACGTGCCGGTCCGCGTCCTGATCCGCCGCGAGGACGAGCGCGCGGCCGAGGTGCGGGCCTTGGGCGCCGAGGTCGTCACCGGGGACCTGACCCGGCCCGAAACGGTGGCGGCCGCGCTCGACGGCGTCCGCCGGACGTACTTCGGGCTCAGTGTGTCCCCGGACCACCTGCTGGCGGCGACCGTCATGGCCACGGTCGCGAAGGCGCACGGCGAACTCGACGTGCTGGTGGACATGTCGCAGATGACGGTGTCGCAGATGACCGCCACCAGCACCGCGGAATCCCACCAGCAGCGGCTGCACTGGCTGGCGGAGCAGGTGCTGGACTGGTCGGGCCTGCCCGTGGTGCACGTGCGCCCGACAACGTTCCTCGACAATCCGTTGTTCACCGCCCTCGCGGCGCGGTCGATCCGCGAGAACGGCACGCTGGCGCTGCCGTTCGGGACCGGACGCACCTCGCCAGTCGCTGCCGACGACGTCGCCCAGGTCGTCGCGACCATCCTGCGCGATCCCGGGGAGCACGCCGGGAAGGTGTACGAGCTGACCGGACCGCGGGCGCTCGACATGACCGAAGTAGCCCAAGAGTTCTCAGAAGCACTCGGCCGCACGGTGACCTATCTGGACGTCCCCCTGCAATGGTGGCGCACAGAGGTACTCGCGAACGCGGGCCTGCCACAGCACACCGAGCAGCACATCGCGACCATGGCGCAGCTGCACCGCGCGAACCGTTACGACAGGGCGACCATCGACGTTGAGCGCATCACCGGGAAGCGGCCCCTGACCGTCGAGGAGTTCGTCGCCGCCCGCAAGGACTTCTACCTCGGCTGACTGCCGCAGCAATCCCAGGTGAAGGGGCAGAACCGAAGTCAGGGTCAGGCACGTCGACGGTGTACCCGAAAGCGACTGCCATGCGCGACACATACCGATATCCAGCAGCGCCCTGCTGGGCGACGGCCAGCACCAGATTGATGGACAGTGACGCCCCACGAACTCAACATGCTGGACTTGACAGGGAACGGACCTGGTCGGACGAGACCACCCACGCAGTCCACGAATCCCTCGTCATGCGGGCCGAGTTCGTCCACGAGGCCGACCCTGACGATGCCCAGTGGAAGATCGCGGCGTACGAGAACCCGGTCGGCGAGCGCCTATGGCACGCCACCGCGACCGCCACGGTCCCCCTGCAGATCATATGCGCGCTCCTCGACAGCCTCGGCTCCGGCGACGCGACGAAGATCGCGGCAGGCAGCCCGCTCTCCGAGGAAACCATCAGCGAGGCCACACGCCCGCTGGCCGACGCCGGCTGGGAGCACACCATCGACGGCCGCCGGATCCGCTGGCAGGCCCCCGGCGGCCGTCACGTTGGGGTTCAGTTCGACGCCTTTGCCGCACAAGCCCATCCCTGCACCCAGGCCGCGTGGACGTTCTGGGGCGGCAACGTCGGCAGCCCCAAGTGGGCGCTCCGCTTCTCACCGCATGCAGCAGCCTCTGTACTGCAGAGCGTGATGTTCGAGGTAGCGAATGGGCGCACGCCAACCCCCATCACGGCCCACGCCCGGCACCACAACGTCATTGACCGCGCCAGCACCCACGCCCCACCCGCACCACGCGTCAGCTCGACAAGGAGGGGGTAACCCGTGCCGGCGGTCTCGCATCGCCCTAGGCAGTAGGCAGCGTGGTCCGTCTGCGATTTCCTCCGCCGCAGGCCGCGAGACCTGCAGGATGACTGTGCTGTATGGCCGACCTGTAGCACCACCGGGGAAACTGGCTCACATGGCACACGTCACCGCACACCTGTCCGAATTTTGCTCTACTGCCATGCGGCGGACGCGGGTTAACTCAGACCTTTCGCCCGGAGCTGGGCGGGAGAAGCCGAGAGGAGAGCACAGATGGCAGACGGGACATCCACACAAGCGGGGGCCAGCCCCGCCCTTCTGATCGCCGTCGAGGAGCTGGCGACGGCTCACGACCGCAGCGAGTCCGAGCGGTCCGACGTCACCAGCTCGCAGAACAGTGCCGGAGATGACGGCGACAACCGCGACCTCAACCTCCCGAAGGAGTAAGGAGAACCCATGGAGCACCGGCTCGTCACCCACATCGAGAAGGCTCTCGGCTGGGACGGGCCGGGTTCCGTGGGGACCGCGTTCGCACGCGGCCGTCTCACGGACCCGGAGCTACCCGCACGGCTGTTGACCCCACACAAGCTGCTGGACCTGATCAAGCGCCGCCACCTGGCCAATCCGCAGCTGCGCTGCTACGCCCAAGGCGACGAAGTACACCCGTCCACGTTCCTGTCCACCAACGTCAACCGGCGCAGGCAGGCCGTGAGCCAGGCCGACATGGCGGCCCTCGGACGGATCCTCAACGACGGCGGCACCGCAGTCCTGGACCATGTGGACTTCTTCGACCCGACACTGGAAGTCGCCTGCCGAGCCCTGGGCTGGTGGTCAGGCGAACTGACCTCTGCCAACGCCTACCTCGCGGTCGGCGAAACCGACGGTTTCCATCTGCACTGGGACGACCACGAGGTCATCGCTGTACAGATTTCGGGCGAGAAATCGTGGGAGGTGCGCGGCCCCTCCCGGCCGGCGCCGATGTACCGCGACGCGGAACGTAACCGCACGCCCTCCGAGGAAGTGCTGTGGAAGGGCACGATGCGGGCCGGGGATGTTATGCACATCCCCCGCGGCTTCTGGCACACCGCCACCCGCCTTGGCTCCGGCAGCAGTGGCCACTCGCTGCATGTGACGTTCGGATTCACCCAACGGACCGGCATCACATGGGCCAACTTCCTCTCCGACGCAGCCCGCGCCGATGAGGCATTCCGCCAAAATCTGGAGAGTGCGGAAGGGACCGCGCACAGGGTGCTGGCGGACAAGCTCAGCGCCCTGGCCGCCAGCTACAGCCCTGAGCGCTACCTGAACGAGCTGAGGTCCAGCACCCCGCCCGCACGCCACATGCCGCACGTGGCCGCGTTCGGCCGGCCGGATGGAGTCGTAGCCGTCACCGAGTTCGCACCATCCATCGTCCGATCCGGTGACACGGTCCAAGTCTGCGGCGGCGGCAAGCGGCTGACCTTCCACGAACGCGCGGAGCCGGGTCTCCGAGCGCTCCTGTCGGGCCACCCGGTCCACCTCGAGGGCGCCTCCGAGGAAATCACCACTCTGGCCGACCTGCTGCTCACGGAGGGGCTGTGCGAACCACTGACGGAAGTTTCGTCCTCGGGCTACACCGGTCTGGTCACGCCCGTGACCTACTCGAAGCAGCCGTCGACCTCGGCGTAACGCGCCTGGACACCGCGTCCAACTATCTTCGCCATCGCTCTCACGAGGCCCTGAAGACAACGGCTGGCGACCTGCTGCCGAAATTCTCGGTCTCTACCAAGGTCGGGTTCTTCCCCGAGGGCCACAGCCTCGATCCCGCCCGGCTGCGGACCGCCGTCGAGCAGGCAGTCAAGGATCTCGGGCGCGAGCCCGATCTGGTGTTTCTCCACAACCCGGAGCACTCGGCCTCCGACCCTGGAACGCTTGGGCCGGCATGCGCGGCCCTGGCCGACACCGCGAAAGCGGGGCTCTGCCGTTCCTGGGGCGTCTCGACCTGGGATCCTCGTCCTCTCATAGGCTTCGACGTGCCGTGCCCTGACGTCCTCATGGTCCGGGCGGGGCTGCTGGTCGGACTCGACGTCCTCGAAGCAGCCGAGACCCTGGCGACACGGTGGCGTCCGTCGCAGGTCTGGGGAATGAGTCCCTTCGGCGGAAGTACAGCCCAGGAGGTGTGGGAGCGATTCGATCCGACGGTCTTCCTGCGGGGACCCGCCTCGGCCACGAAGGTCCAGGCCGCGCTCCGCTCCTCCTACGGCTTGCCCCGGGTCGACGCGGTCGCGGTCGGCACGGACAACGTCGACCACCTGCGGGAGCTGACCGAGGCCGTGGCGTACGAGGTCGACGAGAACGTGGTCCAGGAGTACCGGCAGCTCCTCAAAGCCCGTCAGCTTCCCTGAAGCTCCTGCAGATGCTGCTCCGCCATCTTCCGCGCGGGGACCAGGCGGGGGTCGTCGGGTTCAGAGTAGGGGCCGAGGATCTTCGCGGCGACGAACAGCGTCATCAGCTTGCCGTCCCGGCTCGCCAGATCATCGCGCCGCTCTCTGCGGACGCGGTCGGCCAGAGCCGGGACGGCAAGGGAGGCCCCCCACAGATTCGCCGCATCCAGGCCACACGGGGCCATACCCCAGTCCTCCCAGTCGAATACGCAGAACACCGGCGCCGTCACATTCGCCCAGTTCAGATCCGCGTGGGCCGGACGCCAATCGGCCACCGCCGTATCGACGCCGGGAAAGACACTGTGGATCGTCCCCGTGACCAGTTCCTGCGTGAGGGTCTCGGTATCCGGCGTCGCAATCCGGTTCGTGTGCTGCGAGGCGAGGGCCTCCAGTGAGGCATTCAGTGAAGCCCACCACTCCTCAGTAAGTCTCGGGGCCTCTGCCACCACGGCGCTCCCCACGGGGGCACCCGGCAGCAGTCTCGTCTCGTCGGCCCGCCACATCACCCGTTCGGTCTCGTCCCGCCACGCGACACCGGCGAGCCAAGCCGGCTTGGCGATTCCGCGCAGTGCTTCAGCCGACGCGGTGCCGTCCCCGCCCTGAACTCTAATCCGGTCGAGCCCTCGCCGCTCGATGCGCACCCACGTGCCACGGTCTGTACGCGCGCCCACAGACCGGCGCTTACGCACCACAGTTTCGTGCTCAAGGCGCACCCCCAGCATGCACTCCACACGGTCCAGCACGACTTCCACAGGCTCTTTGCGCAGATCCACCGAACGCAGCGTCATACGCCAGAACGTACCAAGTTCCGGCCGCCATAGTCTGGCCCTTCAGAGCAGCTTGGCGACGGCCCGCGGTGCGGCATTGCGGGTCGGGACACTACGTCAGGCTGATTTGAATGCAGCGCTATCCGCATCTCTGACCGCGTGGGCGGAAGCGGGGCCTCCGGCCCGCCCGTCTCCCGCCTGATCGGTGTCCCTACCGTCTCCGGCATGAAGGACCTATACACCACCCGCCCGGCCTGACCGGGTCCGGTGGCTGGCGGGCAGACTCGCTCCGGACGCCGAACACCAGGTCACGGTCGACCACGACCGTGACCTGGTGTTCGCGCACTACGACAAGGAGGCCGCTGCCGTGACCTGGAAGACAGCCTGTGGCCATCACTCCCTGACAGCGTTCGCCGACGATAGCCCGGGGCGAAGCCGGAGAGCCAATCGACGCAATCCAGCACGTGCTTCCGCGCTTCTTGTGACGTTCGCGATTGACTGGGAATTCACACTTCTGCACTCCTGGCTTTCCGGCCAGGCTAGTAGCCCGGAAAGAGCTGAAGCACCTCGGGTCCGTCCGTCGCCACATCGCCCTCATCAACGCTCAGAGCGAGGCGGGGACGAGTCATCGTGGCCGTCGCATAAACCTCGTTCGCGAGCCCAAAGGGAAGACCCGACCGAGCAACGAGCTCGTCGAACGAAACACCGGTCTCATCGCAGAGGCGGACCGCCCTCTCCAGCAGAAGGGGGGCTTCCCGAGGACCCAGGTCACATGGCTCCGGATCCCCGTTCTGGGAGAGCATCATCATCGCGCGCTTGTACGTTGCGTCACGGAAGGTGCCGAGAGCGTGAGCGCGATAGACGATCGCCTTCAACGACGTTCCCCAACGCCGCTTCAGTCCGTAGAGCGTCTCCCAATCGAGCCGTTGCGGTAGCTCCGCAAGGATCTCCCCACTCGGCATCAAGAATTCCGCCGCAAAGTCATGCGCCTGATTCTCGATGATCCGACTACCGGGCTCTGCGTCAAGGTGCATAACCAAGTGCCCAGCCTCATGTGCGGCATCGAACCGAGAGCGAGCCTTGTCGTTCTTGGCAGGATTACGGAAGACCATGGGCCTGCTTCCGTACCAGTGAGAGAAGGCGTCCACTCGTTCGGACATTTCAGGGAGCTCCAGCACTACCGCGCCATGAGCCTCCAGAAGCCGTGTCATGTGGGGAATAGGTCCGGCGGGAACCCCTAGCGCATCGCGAGCATCCCGGGCCACGGCTGCGATGTCGGCCCGGCTGGGCTCAGATGGCAGAGCCAGGCGAGGTAGCGCAACAGGAGGCAGCTCCACATAGTGCTCAATAGTGGTAACCAACCTCCATGCAATCTTGCCGAATGCGACAGCCTGATCACGTTGGAGTTGAGTCGTTGCCCGAAGGCTTCGGAAATGGGCAGCGCTGGGCACGGTCGGGTGCGGGTGGCCAGCCGCGAAGAATGTGGCTGGCACCCCCAATGCCATAGCCAACTGCGCAACCACCGCAGTCGACGGCCGGCTCTGGCCCAGCTCGTACTGACTAACCGCCGCTGGCGTGAGCGCAACCTTCTTGGCGAGCTCGTTCTTGCGGAGTCCTCGAAGCTGACGGGCCGTCGTCAGGGCTTCAGGTTCGAAGGAGCGGGAGGCGAGCTCAGCGCCTCTCGAGCCTCGCAGCGGTGTCGGCATGATCTCTCAGTCTGTCTTCTCGCGCTTTTCACGCGGTTCTTCGGTACGCCGCCGCAGCGGCAGCTCGTGCTCGTCCAGGTCGCTGTAAGCAGGCGCCTTCGAAGCCTCCTCGGCAGTGCTTTCGTCGATGCTCGGCTCCGGCAGCTTCCGGTCCAGGCCCGTGCTGACTTCTTGGGGCGCCCCTTCCTGATCGACCATGACGTCTTCGGTCGAACGGGGAGCCGGAAGGCCAACCTGGAGATCGTTGTGGATCTCGACCGTGCCATCAAGCCAAGGCGACCCACCCTCGCGGTTATCTCGCGGTAGTCCCACCTCAATGACACAGTTGCCCGTCTCGGGGTCGCCCATGTGCATGACCCGCACGTGGCCCTGGCGAACGGCCTCAGCGAAGCTCTCGGCCCAGTCCGGGTCTTGATCGAAGGCCAGCTGGCCCTTCACTGAACTATTCGCTACCGCACCCCTGAGACGCGCAGCGCTACCGTCCCAGCTCAGCTGCTCCAGCTTGTCCCGCACCTTGCCAGGTACAGCCAGAGGAAACTTATAGATCCTCAGGACCCACGGGCCAGAGATGACCTCGATCGCTCCGCCGGCGACCTTTCGGACCGGAATACCTGCTTGGTTGAGCCTCTGGAAGGAGAGGTTGGCGACGTTCCGCCAAACCAGTTGGGCAAAGGTGCCGTTGTCATCCCCATGCGAGGGGTCATGACGATCGGCGTTGGTCGCGTACACCTCGCGCGCGACATCCCGGATGATCTCCAGCGCACCCGCCTGCCGGAGATCGCTCACTGCCTGCTGCAGAGTGATTTCCACGCGCCGACGATAGCAGAACCCACCCATATTTGCGTGAAAATCAAGTAGACGGGTCCCCTGGATGTCATTCCGCAAGCACGTACGCGAATCTGGAGGCTCGCCAGGTTGGTCGTGAGGAACAACTGCCAGCGGTCGTCGGGCCTTGACCTTGGTTGTTCAGCCGCCCCATTCCAGACGCACGGGTTCCCGAGCAGCGGCTAGGGCGCCGTCTAGGTCGGCCAGTCGTTCGGCAAGTGTGGTGGTAGCGAGTCGAGGCGGGAGGGCGGCTGAGAACTTGAGGCCGCGTACGGCACGTGGGTCGACGGTGGGCAGGGTGAGGGAGTCGGGGAGTTCGGCGCGGGCGGTCTTCCAGTCGTCGGGCGCAAGGTCTTGGCGCAGCCGGACGTGAGTGTCCGTCGGGCGCTGAATGGGGTCTGCGAAGTTGCCGAGGGAGGCTGCGAGAGTGGCGTTGGCGCGGTAGCCGGCCCAGGTCCACCAGCGTGTGACGTCCGCGTCGCGGACCAGGAGGGTGCCTGCAGGGTGTACTTCGTGGGGTGCGCGGTCCATACGAAGTTCGGCGATGGCGGCGCTTGCGCGGCGGGTGAGGCGGACGTCCGGGTCGGTACCGAGGAGAACATCGCGCATGGCCCGGGTGAGGTCGTAGGAGAGGCCGCGGGCTTCGCTTCCCTGCCATTTGGCGATGCCGCCGTCTTCGACGGGTTCGACAAATGCGCGGCGTCGGGCCCAGTCGATGAAGGTGACCTGCCAGCTGCGGCCTGCCAAAAGCAGGCGGCGCGGGCCTGGGCGTTCCTCGGTGAGGACGGCGGGGTCGGTGGTGCCGATCTCAGTGCGTCCGGCGAGCACGGTGAACTCGGGCGATGCAGTGAAGGAAGCGGTCAGCTCCATGAAGTGCCGTCGGCCGAAGTGTTTCTCGGCCTCCGTGCCGATGAACAGCATGCCGCCGTCGCTGTCGAGGAAGCCGCCTTCGACGAGGTGGGACAGAAGAGGGGCTGCGGAGCGGTCAAACGGAGCGAGGCCGTTCCATTGTTCGGGCCACAAGCGATCGCCAAGGCGGTGTTCCTGCAGGGTGACGGCGAGGAGTTGCTGTGCGACGAGGTGGCGAGGCGAAGGGGGTGGGGTGACGGGTTCGACCCAGCCGCGGGTCCACAGGGTCAGTAGGCCGGCGGCTTGGAGGAGGGCATCGGGCCGGGTGGCGAGGAACAGGCAGTTGCGGGAGGTTCCGGTGCGACGGCCTGTGCGGCCGATGCGCTGCAGGAAAGAGGCCACGGTGCTGGGCGAGTCGATCTGGATTACGCGGTCGAGGTCGCCGACGTCGATGCCGAGTTCGAGGGTTGAGGTGGAGACGATGACGCAGTCGCGTGCTTCGGCGAATGCCTGCTCGGAGCGGGCGCGTTCGTCGGTGGAGAGAGAGGCGTGGGAGAGAAACACGGTGACGTCGCGGGCTCGTAGTGCCGCGCCGAGCTCCTCGACCTGCTTGCGGGAGTCACAGAAGACGAGCCGCTTTTCGCCCTGGTGCAGGGCACAGATCACCTTGGCAGCGTTGGCGAGAGATCCGACGTAGTCAAGTTCCACCTCTCCTGCGGGGCGCGGGAGACCTTGGGTTTCGGTTGCAGCAGCGCTGGCCGCTGGCAGGGTGACGCCGGGGGCGACGACTCGACCGGGGCGGTCGGCGGGGCTTGCGCCCTGGAGCCAGGTGAGCAGGGTGTCGGGATTACCGACAGTGGCGGAGAGGCCGATGCGCTGGATCCGGTGGCCGGCCAGTCGCTCCAGGCGTTCGAGTACGGCGAGCAGGTGCCAGCCGCGGTCGTCCCCGGCGAAGGCATGCACCTCGTCGACGACGACGGCACGCACCCGACCCAGCATGTGCGAGTGGTCGGTCTTGACGCTGATGAGCATCGCTTCGAGGGACTCGGGAGTGGTGAGCAGGAAGTCGGGTGACTCGGTACGGATACGCCGGCGTACGGACTCGGGGGTGTCGCCGTGCCAAAGGGCAGCTCGGCGTCCCAACCACTGCGCATAGGTGTCGACCCGGTGCACCAGGTTATTGAGGAGCGCCTTGAGTGGGGCCAGGTAGAGGACGGAGGTGCCGGTCCAGCGCCTTTCTCGCATTGCGGACAGCATGGGGAAGGTGGCGGCCTCCGTCTTCCCGCCTGCGGTCGGCGCGAGCAAGATCGCGTCCTCGCCGTCCATCAGCGGGTGCACGGCGGCCTTTTGCAGGGGGCGTAGATCTGGCCACCCGAGCGTGTTGACGATGTGGTGCAGGACGACCGGGTCGAGGCGTTCCACTGGGTCGGTGCCGCGCGTCTGCTCCTGCACGTCTATAACTCCTGCACTGGTCCGTCAGAGTTCGGGTCCTGGGAGCATGGGACTTCAGATCTCGAGGTCGAGATCGTCCGCAGAGGCAGCTGGCGCGGGCGCGGCGAAGTTCCGTTCGGTGGCGGTGAGATCGTCGCTGGCCACTGTCAGCTTGTAGTGCGTGCGGGGATCGAAGTCAGCGAACTGGTCGATCCGGTCGAGCACATCCCCCACCAGCTTCTTCAGGTACAGCCGTGGTGCCACTCCGACCTTTCCGCCGAGAGCCCCACCCACTGCCCGCGCCAGATCCGTGAGGTACGCGTCGTCGGCGAGCTGCTTGATCCGGTCGGGAGACTGGGAACCTTCCGCGTACAGGTCACGGATGGTGGCACCTAGACTGGTCAGTGATTCCTCGGTGAATCCGGGCAGCCGGATCTGGACAGCCCGAGGGTTGTCGAAGCGGGGATCGGTCGTGAAGTCGGTGGCAAGGCGCTGGGCGAGCGGCGCGAGTCGCTGTACGCCCTGTTGTCCGTCGTAAAAGGCGGGCGTGCCGGTGATGACGAGGTACAGGCCCGGGAAGCGGCCGGAGTGGACCTCGTCGATGAGCTGTCGGAGCGCGTTGAGTGCCTTGTCGCGGGCGTCGGAGCGAACCCGTTGCAGGGTCTCTACTTCGTCCAGGACGAGGACGAGTCCGGCGTGCCCAGCGTCCCGGAGCACGGTGAGCAGACCCTGCAGGAAGCCGAAGGCGCCGAAGTGGTCGAGGTCACCGCGGACGCCTGCGCTGCGCCTGGCGGCTGCGGCGACGTGTGGCTGGCCGCCGAGCCAGGCCATGACCGCGGCGGCGGTGGCCTCGTCTCCGACGTCCAAGGACTGCTTGTATCCACGCAGGGCCGTAGCGAACGCAGGTGCGTGCCGGGAAACCTCGGTGAGGCGGGCGGTGAGCAGCCTCTCCACAGCCTGCGGCAGCTCGTTGTCGCTCGCGCCGTCGGCGAGTGCATCCTCTTCCAGTGCGTAGAACCAGGCGTCGGCGACCGGCCGCAGGGCGCTGGGCGGGAAGCTCGCGGTGGTCAGGCGTTCGGTGAGTCGCCGGTAGACGGTCTCCAGCTTATGCAGCGGGGTCTCGGTCTCCGACACCTGTACCTCAGCTACGGCAAAGGTGCGTCGTTTGGCGCGTTCGCTGAGCCAGCGCGTAAAGAAGGTCTTGCCGGATCCGTACTCACCGCGCACGGCCTTGAACACCGAGCCGCCGGCAGCAACAGTCTCCAGTTCCTCGTCTACTGCCTGCTCGAAGCGGCCGAGGCCAGTGGCGAGCAGGTCGAGGCCGCTCTCAGGGACGGCGCCGCGCCGTAGCGCGTCCACCACGGCGCGCCGCCTCACGGCGCCGACCGGGGCGGCCCCGGATGCTGAAGATCCAAACGCGTTCACCCGAACAGTCTCCCATCCTGCCGCCCACCTGGCCGGACACCAATGCGGACGCCAGGCCGCCAGCGCGCGGACCGGGCGGGACGGGAGACCGGCCCGCCCGATGCAGGCGCAATGCGCCGGTTCACAGCCCGAACTGCTCGGTCAGCTGGGCGCGGTGCAGGCGAAGGGTGCGGTTGTCAGGGAGGATCTCCAGGATCTGGGCCCCGTCATAATTGAGGAGCTGGGCGAGGGTCGCTGCGAAGCCAGGTGCACGGGTGGCGGGCTGACCCGCTCGCTCGGCAAGAGCGGTCATCGGCAGTGTGCCGGCCTCGACAAGCGCGACCAGTGCCTTTGGGAGGACGGTCTTGTCGCGTGGCTTACGGGCGAGGAGGTCCAGCTGTGCCTGGTACAACTCGGTGGCCATGAGCCGCTCGACCAGGGCAACAGCAGGGTCTTCGGAGTGCTTGGAGGAGGGTGCGGCCTCGGGCGCGGCCGCCGACTCGGCGGGTTCCTGCGCTACGGGGGGTGCCACCTCGTCCTCGCTGAACAAACTGATGGCGCCCTCGGGGGCAGGCGGGGCGGCCTTCCTGGTCTGCTTCCGGCGCGAGCTCGCCACGGCGGCGTCGGGCACGGCACCTGCGTCCGCTTCGTTCTTGGCGCCGGCCTCGACGACGCCACCGCCCTCGGCGTCCTCCGTCCACCAGGAGGGTGTCGGGTCGCCCAGCTCCCGCCATCCGATCGGCGGCTCGGCGCCGAAGGGAAGCAGGGCGAGGAGCGGGATGGTGAACTCGGCGAGGGTCGCCCCGCCGTGGTAACCCGCCTTGAGCGCGGTGTACCGGGTGTCGTGGTCCCGCAGCGCGATGATCCGCGATCCGGGCTCCGGCCAGACCACCCGACGTCCGGACAGCTCGATCTCGGCCGGAGCAACGGATCCACCCGGAGTGCGGTGGCGGGCCGAGCCGATCGTGCCGCCAGCCGCGTCAAGCTTGGTGCCGCGCCGCTCGACTACATGGCCGTGGTCGGAGGTGAGGAGCAAGGTCATGCCATGCGCGCGGGCAGCCCGCAGCAACGGTTCCAGACCGCCGATCTCCTTGGCCTGCCACGCGCCGTCGCCGAGTTTCTGCTCCTTGCCGAGGCGGTCGTCGACCGTGTTGAGTACGACCGCGACATGGGTGCGCTCGTCGGCCAGGGCTTCGGTGAGAGCGGTAGAGAAGGGCGAGCCGGTGTCGGGGCCGCGCAGGTCATCCTTGTGGAAGACAACCGCCGGAGCCCCGTTCCAGCAGGAGTGCTGGGGGAAGAGCCGCTTCTCGTCGCTCTGGTCACCCTTCATCAGGGTGCCCGCGAACAACGAGGTTCGGGATACGGCCGTGAGGGTAGGCAGCGCGGCAGCCACGGCGCGCCGGACGGGCGCTCCGGTCGCAGCGGGCAGCGGGTCGAACTCGGCCCACTGTCTACGCAGTTCTTCACCTAGCTCCGCCGCTATCGCCGCGCTCATCCCGTCCACGAGGAGGAACAGCACCCGTCGGCCGGGGCTGGCCACGACGGGTGCGACGACGCGGTCTAGCAAGCTCTCCACGGTGAGCATGGTGCCGGGAGCGGTGCCATCCGCGGTCCACACCGCGAGCCGCTCGGAGAATGCCCGGTCCAGTTCGCGGCGCTTGTCCCGCGCCTGCGCGCCGATCCGGCTGTATGCGTCGGCGAGTATGTCATCCGGGTCGCCGCCCGCTTCGAGGTGTTCCAAGGCCCGATCCACCCAGCCGAGTTCACAGATCTGACGTGCGGTGCCCTCAGCGACCGAGGCGATGTCGACCTCAGGCGAGCCGGCAAGCCACTGCCGCAGGCGCGCCGCCATCCTCACCCGCTCGATGCGCGCCCGGGTGGCGCCGTCGGCGGCCAGAGCGTGGTCAGCCAGCGCGGTGACGGCAGCGGTGATCGTGTCGGTGCCGCCGCCGGCAAGGGCACGACCAGCCGCAGTAAAGCGAGCGTCGAGCCCGGCCGAGAGCAGCGGACTGGCAGTCGCGGCAGCCTGTGCCCCGAACTGTGCCACGAGCTGTGCGGCCCGAGTCAGGACCGGGTCGGCGAGCCGGTGCTCGCCTCGGTCGACAAGACCGCGGACGAACGCCTCGCCGCTGGATCCGAAAGAGGCCAGGAGTCTGTCGAGGTCGTCGCCCTGCGCGGGAGGCTGCTCGCCAAGCCACCGCTCAGCGCGTCCACGCGCCCGATACAAGTCGTGGTCGGCCTCCGCGTGCCCCCACAAGGCGGCGCAGACGACCGCGTATGCGGCTGCGTCTGCCCCATGTTCGGCGTTCACCAAGGCGGTGATGATCTTTCCGGTGGAGCCGCCCTGTTCGGGTTCGGCAAGGAAGCGGGCCAGGCCGGCCCGTTCCGGTCCGCGCAGGTCACGCAGGAGGTCGGGGCCGCCAGGGGTGAGGGTCCATCGGAACAGTGCAACGGGGTCGATGCGGTCTCCGTCGTCGTGTGCGGCCAGCCCGCCCAGCGCATCCGTGTCGTGACGGCCGATCCTGAGACGGCGCCTGGCCAGCCGGGTTAGTGCCTCGTCTCGGGAGAGCACTCCCTTACCCAACGATGGCCAGCCGCGGGTGGCTGCCGCGTCCAGGAGCGCTTCGGCTGCCCAGGTCTCGCTGCGCAGTCGCCCGTCGAGGCCGCGCGCGTCGAACGCCTCCTGCACGACCTCCCAGTTGTCAACGGACCGGATTCTGCCGCCGTAGACGCGAGAGAGCAGCCCGGGGTCGAGGTCGGTGTCCTCACGGTCGGTGAGAACAACCAGGACCTTGGGGTCGGGGGGAGTTGTCGCGTCGAGGTGGCCCAGGACCTGCTCGTGTACGGCCAATACCGAGGGCCCGACGGCCACGCGCGCCCGCAGACCGCCCGCTGCCTGTTGCACAGCGGGCCCATCCCAGGCCGGATCGGCCCGCAGCAGCAGGACGCGGACCGTGCCGTCGCCGAGCCGGCTGCGGGCGGCAAGGTACTGACGGACAGTCCCCGGCGGCAGCCGGGCGAGACCAGTAGACACGGACGCTGTAGTGACGGCGTCGGACATCAGTCGACAACCTTCCAGACGACCTCGACGGTGGCGTTGGGGTTCTCGGCCGCGAGCGCCGCGATCTCCGCCTGCAGCTCGGCGGCAGCCCTCGCGGCGGTGGTCCGCCCGCCGCCGGAGCGGACAAGGGACCGAGACGGCGTGCGGGGCCCCGGCTGCGCCACAGGCTCCGGCAACACCTGCGGGTGAGCGGAGCCGCCGATCAGGTCCACACCGTCCGAGCTCGGCGATGGAGTGGCGGGGGTTTGGTGTTGCTCGGCCATGGTCTGTCGGGACCTCAGCAGAGACAACACCTCCCGGCCCCCCGCATTGAGTACGCCAGGCAGGTCGGGGTAGTCCCCCGGATCGCCGGCGGCAGCGTCCCGTACGCGCTCCAGGACGGCCGCGCCTCCTGCATCGAGGGTGTCGGCCAGGCCCAGCTGATCCCAGCTGGTGTTCTGCAGCGCGGTGGCAACCTTCCCGGCGCTCTTGAGGGACATGGCATAGCGGTGAGCGGTGAAGTCGCCGAAGTCGAAGCGTGCGAGCCGGTCAACGACGGTCTTGGCGTCTATGCCGACCTCGGTCACCGACTTCACCAGCTCCTGCGCCCGCCGGGCGAGGACGAGGCGGGGCGAGTCGTCGTCGAGGCGCAGGAAAGAACGGTGCTTCTCCAGTTCTCCGACGAGCCGTCCTGCGTCCTGGGCGAGCACGGCGGCGGCCTGCTTGATCTGTCCGGCGAACTGGTTGACGATCCGCCCGCGACGCAGTTGCGGCGCCCGGTCCCCGAGCACGGTCTCGTGCCGCTTGCGCGCCTCGGCCCAGTCGTCCTCACCGGGCAGCGCCTGCTCGCGCAGGGCATAGTCCCGCTTCAGCTCATGCGGTGCGGGCGCCGGTTCAACGGGGACACCGCCGCGTACCCACACCCGGTCGGTCATCTCCGCGTAGGCGGCGGCGAGCAGCCGGCGAAGCGGCTCGGACAGTCCGCGCGGCTCGGGAAGGTCGCTCCAGTCGTAGAGCTTGACCAGAGTCGGCTCGGCGGCTCCGTCCCGGCGGGCCTGGCTGGTGAAGTGGTCAGGCCAGGTGGTGGACTGCCGGTAGTACGCCTCCCGCATGGTGCCGAGCCCGAGGCCGCCCGCGATCCGCGCCATGGTCTTGCGGTCTTTGCCATCGACCTCGACCTGTCCGTCGCGGTCCTCGGCGGCCTTGCGCACGTACTCGAAGACGGCCCTGATCTCGGCAGGCTTCACAGACTTGCCGGCGCCATCGGGGTCCAGGTCGGGGTGGGCGGGGTACTGGTGGACAAGCAACCTGCCGGCCAGATCGCGGGCAGCAGCGTCCAGCGCTGCACCGAGCGGAAGCCGAAGCTCGGGCACATCCTGCTGGGCGACCAGGTGGGTGTCGAAGCCGAGATCGACGACCCCTTCCTGCTTTTGCGCGAGCCCGTACGCCTGCCGCAGCGCCTGGGTGACGCGCTCGGTGAGGATGTTGCGCTGCGACTGCAGCATGCTCTTGGCGCGCGCCTTGTCGTCAGCGTTGAGGCTGCGTGCGAATTCGGAGTCGAAGCGTGCCTCGTCGGCGAGAGCCTTGTCGATGACGACGAGACGCTCGAAATCACTGCGGGAGGCGTCGGTCAGGTGTGTGGGCAGCCAGGCAAGGGTGCGCGAGTCGCCGCCCGGCTTCTCCCGCAGAGCACGCAGCCGCTGCAGGTCGTCCATCGGACCGAACTCGCCCTCGTCATAAGGGAAATCGACGACCAGCCGCCAGGCGTCGTCCTGGCTGGGCCGCAAGGTCGCCTCGGACAGCGAGTCGACGTCGGCGACGTGGCCGAAGACCACCTCGATCTGTCGTTCGGTGCCCTTCCACACAAGGTCGAGCACGTCATATGCGTCGAAGCCCCCGGGCCCGTCGCCAACCCCGAGCGCGTCCTTGAGCAGGCTGCGCATCTTGGCACGCCGGTTGCCCAGGTTGTTGTGGACCTGGGCGTTGGCGAGGACGGCGTCCAGGTCGACGCCGGTGAGCTCCAGGCGGACCACCGCCCCCGGCCCGGTACCGGCGACTTTGATCTCGGGGAAGGTCGCCGCCCACTCCTTCACCTTCTGCTCGAGCCGGCCGACCTCGGTGCCCGCGATGCGGGTGGTGATGGAACCGTGGTTGAGGGCGTGCAGCCTCGCCAAAGTGAGGTCGGCGAGCGCGGGCACGCTGGGCGCGAGTGCCGACAGCAAGAGAGTCTGCAGGAGTCGGCTGTCGCCGGTGAAGTCGCGGCAACGGGCCGCGAGCTGTGGGTCGCCCAGGCTCTCGGGAGAGCGTCGGTACGCCTCGACCTGGTCGTCGGTAACCTGGTTGGTCTTCAGCAGGTACGGGCGCAGTTTGTCCCGGTATAGCTTGTCGGCAGCCTCGAAGTGGACGTTAGTCTCCCCGCTGAACGCCTTGTCGCCGCCGCCCGCGATCGCCGGATACAAATCGCCGAGCGGCACGAGCTGTCCGAGCCGCCAGTCGTCACGGTGGTCGACGAGCAGCTGGCTCATCAGCTTCAGGCCGGTGCGGGAGCGCTGCAGCGCGGCGGAGATGTGCACCAGAGTGTCCATGAACGCTGGCGGGAACGGGTACGTCCGCCTAAAAGCGTCCTCGTCCGCGCCGGTGGTGGACTTGTCGTGGCCCAGCAGGGTGTCCCACACGTCCGGGCCAAGCTTCTTGGCTTCGGCGAACGCCGCGTCCACCTTCGCCTCGGCCCCCGGCACGGGCTTGAGCAGGCGAGCCTGCGCGATCTGAGGAAGGTTGCGGTCCTCCAGGACAATCTCGTCGTAACGCCCGCCGTTGAGCTTCAAGGTGTCCTGGACTGCCGCCTCGGCGGCACCCGACATCTCCTCACCGACCAACTCACGCAGATCGCGCTGACGGGCGATGAACGACACCACCGGAATGGCACGCCGCTCGTCACCGCCCTCCACGAAGTTCGTCACCTTGCTGGATTCCCTGCCCAGCACCTTCTGATCGTGGATGAGAGTGGCCAGCCACAGGATCAGCTCGTCCATGAACAGGATGAGCCCGTCGTAGCCCAGCGCCTTGGCGTGCGCCGCGATGACGCTGAGGCCCCGGTCGAGGGAGATGAAGCCGCTGACGTCCTCGGCAGCTTTGCGCGCGAAGGCGGGGAACAGCGTTCTTGTGAGGTCCTGCACGAGGCGGGCACGCAATTCCCTCGGCGTGGAGGGAGTGTCCAGATCGAGGCTCTTGGTGTTCTCGTGCTCCTCCACCGCGTCCATGGCCTCGTCGAGAAGGCTGCTGGTCCAAGTGAAAGAATCACCCCATTCGTCCTCCTGGATACCGGCATCGGCGAGCTGTGCGATCACCCAGTCGTCGCCGTTACGGCGGCGCTGTTCGGCGAAGTCCTCGAAGATCCCGTCGGTCCGGTAGACCTGCGGCAGCGGGCAGTCCGGATGCAGCTTGCGTACGTGCTCCACGTACTTGCCGAGCACCCGCTGCTCCAAGGACTTGGAGCCGAGCATGTGGTACGGCACCAGCAGGAACTTGCGGTCGTCCGCGTCCAGCCAGGAGTGCCGGGCTCGCACCGGATCGAGCTCGCTACGGTTCCGAGCCGCCTGGTTACGCGAGAGCAACGCGTAAAGCACCGCCATGAAGTGCGACTTACCGGAACCAAACGAACCGTGCAGATATGCCGCCTTCGACGAGTGACTGTCGAGCGCCGACTTGATCAGGTCCAGGGCCTCGTCGAAGTTACTCAGCAGCCGGTCGGTGACGACGTAGTCCTTCAGGGCTGCCTCAACCCCCTCGGGGGTGACCGCTTCGTTCAGCTTCAGCACGAAGTCGGAGGTGGACACCGACTCCGGGATGTCGATCAGCTCCCGCAGAAGCGGCCGGTCCTCGGGGCGAGAGTTGTTCTTACTCATGAACGCCATGGTGTTTAAGCTCCTCGCCCTAATCAGTCGGACTCTGCGCCGGTGACGGCATCGGTGACGTTGTCCGTGGCGGACATCTGGACGGCGGCTCTCGCGCCCGTTCGCTTCTTGGGCGCGGCTGCCTTCTTCGCGCCCCCTCGGGTGGCCGCGGCCAGGCGCCAGGCCCGCAGAACGTCGTCGGTCAGCCCGAGCTCGCCCTGCTTCTGCTGCCGGAATGCCAGGACCTCGGCGGCCGGCGACGCCCCGAACTCCGGGTCGTACTCGCCATGCCACTGCTCCAGCCACGGCTGCAGCTCAAGCAGCCCGGCCAGATACGGCACGATCTCGTCGTCGCCGAGCCCTGCCTGCTGGATGTGGGAGGCGAGCGCGAGGGCCTGCTCCAAGTGGTTCCAGCCGGCCCACCCGTACAGCTCTGGCGACTGCGCGTTGGCCATGCCATACGACACGAACCGCTCCTTGGGCACATCGAGCTTGCCGCGCGCACGCCAGTAGCTCGGCTTCAGGAAGTCCGCCGTGGTGTACTTCGGCGGCACGGGCGTCTCCTTGCGGATCTGCCGCTTGGTGGGCTCGTCTGGTGCGGCGTCTACCTCGCGCTGTTTCTCCCACACGTACTCCCAATCGGCGCGCTTCCTGAGCCCGGTCGGCTTGTAACGCAGCGCCGAGATGAACGGCACGTGCTCCTCGGAAAGCAGCTCCCGTACGGTCTTCGAGAGGTCCTGCCGAGGCGCGTAGAGCTCAGCAACGGACACGAAATTGTCGTCGGCAGAAAGGTCTTCTGCGAGGCGGGCGAGGGTGGTCACGGTGGGGTTGCCGCTCGCGTCGAACCAGTGCTCACGGTCCTCAACCCGGTCGAGCAGCCAGGACTTAAGAGCCTTCTGGCGCATCGCATCCCAGCCCTCAGTTGCCCAGCGCCGCTTGTACTCCGGGCGCTCCACCATGCCGATGGCGCGGTTCGACTCGATGACGTCGATGCGTTTCTGCACAAGTGCCCGGTACTCGGCGGGCCAGTGGGAAGGAATCTCAGTGATGGGGGTGGAGCCATGCCGCTTGAACCACACCTCATTGACCTCGCCAGCTGCCACCCGGCGCGCGAGCACGATCTCGAAGGCCCGCTCGCCGAGACTGATTTCGGGTGCGTCGGTTACGTCGGGCAGACGCAAGCTCTCGGGGTGCAGGTCGTAGAGGGAGTACACCTGCCAATCCAGCTCCTCCTGCAGCGCGATCATGCGGCCGCGGGTGGCGCTGTAGCGGTCCTTGGCTTTGCGGAGCGCAGCGGCTGTGGGGGCGGGCTCGACCAAGAGGGCGGCGGGCGTTGAGGCCGAGAGCTGCTGCGCGAGGGTGTCGAGCTCGGTGGCGAGGGCGGTGGGGTATTCGGCGGGGATAGGGAATTCCTGAAGCTTGGTTCCGGTGAACTCGTAAAAACGTTCCCACTCGTCATGCATGAACCCACCGGTGCCTGACTGGCTACCCTTATCGTGGCTCACCATCTTGAGCCAGAACCCGGCCGTGGAGCTGTTGAGCAACCCAAGCAGCGCCAGATGCTCTTCCGCCGTGGCGTCCTCACGGAGTTTGATTACCTGCGCCGAGTCCTTCACGGGGAGCCGGCCGTTCTGGAGGTAGAAGTGATTATGCGTCGTAACCTTTGCGTAAACGATCAGCTTCTGCGCCTTGACGCGGACGCCGTAAACCTCACGCCATGAAATCCAAGGAAGGCCCCTGTCTAGCATCGTGATGCTGAAGCGCTTGCGAAGTTCCAGTACGTGACGAAGTGGCCACATGAAGCGCAGCAAGTCCTCAATCTCTGCGCCTTCGAGGAGCTCCATGTCCTGGCCGTACGGGCTGGAGAGCCAGGTCGCGCCAGCGAGTCCCCAGTCCCGTACCTCGTCGCCATTGGCGGCAGCGGTGGGTCTGGCCCCTCGCTGGCGGGCGGCAGCAGTGTTCACCGAGCCAAATGCGTTGTCCTCACCAGTAACGATAGACAGGCCGAGTTCTTGTGACGCGGTTCGCAGCCGCTTTCCCGTGCTATCGACGATCTTCAGGATGTCCGGAGCGGCACCTCCTGTCAGACTCCACGAATGTTTTGACAGGTCGTCACGTTGCGTGTCTCGAACGCTGATCCAGTCACTCTCGGAGCCCGGGGAGTCGGTCTGGCGAGTGATAGCCCGCCAGACGAGTCCATCCTCCGCCCTCTCCGGAGCTGCTGGCTCCCCCTGAACACTCCGGACCGTGCGGATAGTTGCCCGGCGAGCGCCCGTGTAATCCAGCGGGCGGCCGACGAGGATGACCGTCGGCGTCCCATGCCCCGGGATGTAGGCCCCCGACGTGTCGATGACCTCCGTCAGTTCGACCTGATCTCGGAAGAAGCTCTCGATCAGCCTTGTCCCGAACTCCCTCTTCATGAAGGAGTTCGCCGTGATCTGGCCGACCATGCCGTAGCCGAGCCCGGACTTCTCCTCCCCCCGAACCGCGAGCTCGAAGAAGCGCTGCGCGAATGGGACCGACAGCGCGTACGTACCCGCGCACGCGCTGTACAGCTTGCGATACAGCTCGTTGAGCGTTTTATCCTTGACCGTGATGTAGGGAGGATTCCCCACGACTACGTGGTAACGGCCCCGGTTCAGGATCTGCGGGTACTCGAACACGTCCTCCGTGCTCAGCGCGTAGTACGGGTCTTCGGCCTCGCCCGATTCCATACTGTCGCCAAGGCTCAACTGCTCGTCGCCGAAGAGCCCCTCCTGCCGGTGCTCCGTCGGCAGCAGCGAGTCACCCACCGCCAGCTGGACCGGCCACTCGTACTGCCGCGCCTCTGCGAACGTCCGCATACCGCTCGAAGCCATCGCCGCAACCAGCAGCCGGAAGCGGGCCACCGCAACCGCGAACGGGTTGAGGTCCACCCCATGCACGGACTTCAACGCCGCCCGCACCCGTTCGTACGGGCCGACTTCGGGGCGCTGCGACGCCCACATCCGCACCAGCCGCCGGAACGCCCCAAGCACGAAGTGCCCCGACCCACATGTCGGATCGATCATCTTCAGTTCTTCGAAGCCAAATTCCCGCACTGCCGGGGTCATAGTCCGGTCGAGGATGAACTCCTCCACGAATTCCGGGGTTTGCAGCAGCGCGTACGTCTTGCGGGCCGCCTCGCTCAGATCCTGGTACAGGTCGCCGAGGAACCGCGTGTCCCATCCCTCGGTGCCGTCGTCGCTCTGCGGGTCACTGAAGTCGTGTACGAGAACAGGGCCGCCGACACCGCTGTCGCCGTCCCCGCCGAGCTTTCCCTCGCCGACGCGCTGCTCCCGCCAAAACGCGAGCAGCGCACCCGCCCCGTCGTGCGAAAGGGGGATCTGGTAGAGCGGGTTGTGGTCGCGGTCGAAGAGCAGCTGGCCGGCCTGCCCGGCGCCCAGCTCTGCGAACCCCGTCTCCAGCCAGCCTCGGTACGTCGGGTCGGCGTCCTTCTCCAGGTACTCCTCGTACCGCGCCTGCGCGGTCTCGCGCCCAGCCACATCCGGGGCGGTGATGTACGGCTCAGCGATCAGCCGGTTGTCCTCGCTGAAGCGGACGAAGACGGTGCCGAGGACCCAGGCCACCGCAACCTGGGTGATCCGCTCCCCGAGCCAGGCGTTCCACGTCGCAGCCGTGCGGCCCAGCTTCCGGGCCTGTTCATACTCACCGCGCAGCCGCGTCCCTACCTCGGGGACAGCTTTGACCTGCTTCTCAAGGTCGGTCTCTGCCGCCTTGACCTGCTTCTGCAGGTCGGCGAGGAGGCTCTTGCGGTCGATCACGGAACGGCTCCTGGAGAGAAATCGGAGAGGGCGGAAGAAGGCCGGGTCAGGAGGGGAAAAGGTCAGGCGACCGGCGCGAGGTGTTTGCGCGCGACCCAGGCATCGGGCACGACGATCCACTCATCGAACCCTGCCTGATACGGCACGCTTTGCCCTGCCAGCCGCGGTGCTTTCGCCGGGTCGGACTGGGCAACGAGCAGCCACAGCGGGCTGCCACCTTGCCGCGCTTCCTCCGCGAGCCTTACAAGCAGGTCCAACGCGTCGTACCGGGCGAGCACCGCAGTGTGGGTAAGGAGCAGCGGTCCCTGCCCCTGGCTCAGTCGCTCTCTCAGCTGCGGCTCGATGCGCCCCCACGCCTTGTCTGTACGGATGCGCAGCTGCTGGTGAGCCCGGCTTCCGGGTTCGGCAGCGTCGGCCTTGAGGACGGTCTCCCAGGTCGGTCTGGCCGCCTCGCCGATCACACTGCGCAGTTCGTTCACGAAGAGCCCGGTCAATGACACCGGCCGCACACCGTACGGCTCGTCCGTCAGGTGCCGCACCGTCTCCTCAGCACCCCGGTGGGGCACCGTCAGGACGCGGAAGCCGTCCTGTCGCGCCGAGTGGCTGAGCCGCTGTTCTGCCTTGACTGCGGCGGCGACGGCCGCGTCCGCGTCGTACTGGGTGGGGGCGGATCGACGGGCCGCCGAGGCTCCCCAGCTCGCCGAGGTCAGGCCGGCGGTGGCGTCCCCAGCCGGACGGTCCGGGATGAGGCGGAGCACCTTGTCGTAACGCGTCGCCAGCTTCAGCTCGAAGCCAGCCTGCTTCAGGTGGCGGACCAGTGCGCTGCCCTTGGGCAACTCGCATGGCACCAGCGGGTCCGTGCCCAGGTCAGGGAAGCGGGTCGTGACTCGCTTGTGCAGGGCGTCAACCGTGAGGCCGGGCAGTCGCTCCTCCTCGACGCCCGACTGCACGGCGACCACACCGGCCTGGGTGATCCTCAGCGCGCGAACCAGGTCCAGGTCGCGCGGGTAGATCTCCAGTCGGGGGGTGAGAGCGGCTCGGTTGGAGGCTGCCACCGCGATCTCGGCGGTGCGCCGCTCGTCCCAGCCGAGGTTCCCCGGCGGCCGTCGCACCGCGTCCAGCTCGGTAAGGACGGTGCTGGCAGTCGGCAGGGATTCCAGGTCCGCGAGTCGGTCGGCTCGCGCGCCCAGGTTGAGCGCGTATTCCTGCAGAGCGGGCAGCGTCGGGGTATCCGGGCCGTCCACGCCCTCCCGGACATCGATGGCGAGCAGGCCGAGCACCGGATCGGCGCCCTTGGGCATCCGGGCATGGAAGTAGCGGAAGAGCGGCGGGGACTCGTTGTTGTAGCTCTCTCGCTCGACCACCGCGCGCAGGAGCGACAGGGCGAGCGCGCGGCGGTCGCGCCGTTCCACGTGCTGGGTGCCGCGCCGGGCGATCAGCGCGTCGGCGAGCTCGATCACCGGGGCCACCCGTCCGCGCTCGGCAAGAAGCTCCACCACCTCCTCGCGCAGGAGTCCAAGGGCGGCGTCCTCGTACCAGCGCTCGCGCGCCTTCCTCACGATCTGCGGGATACGGCCCGCGGTCAGGCCCACCGCGTCTGCGACGTCCCGCTGCCGAACCCATGCCAGGCCCTCAGGCAGCTTGCCGGCCTCGTTGGGCAGCCGTAGTAGCAGCCGGACCGCTTCGCGCTCCTTGGCGTTGGAGCGGGCGCTGCCGCTGGATGGCTTCGGGACCAGGCGAGCGGCCAGCGCGTCCAGGCTCAGCGCGCCCAGCAGCTGCGGGTCAGTGACATTTCCGCCGCCGGCGGCGACCGATTCGGCGACCGCCTGTTCCAGTTCGGTGATTTCCTGGCCGGCTGCCTTGCGGGCTTCCGCGCTGAGTGGTGCGGGGGCCGCTTTGCCGAGTCGGAGGTTCCACTCCTTCTGCCGACGCTGAATCTCCTCCCGGGTGCGCGAGCCCATGCCCGGTGCAGTGAGGAACTTCCGCGCCGAGTAGTCCAGTACGTCCCCAACGGTGTTCAGACCCATGGCGAACAGCTGGGACTGCGCGGAGAGCGTCAGACCTGCCACGGACAGAGGCGTCGTACGGTCAGCTCTGGCCGCCTGCTGGTCACGAACCTGCTCGACGGAAGCATCGTCGTCCTCGCGGCCGATCTGCGGCCCGGCTTCCTGCGTGGTCCCTACGCTTTCCGCCGTACCGTGCCCGGAGCTCGGAGCAGTTGTCCGCTGCGCATCCAGGAAGAGTGCCTGCCAGGCACGCTCCATCGGCTTCAGGTCTGAGTACCGGTCCTTCACGTCCCGCGCCAAAGCCTTGCGGAAGAAGGCGACCAGGCCGTCGCGAACTGCCGGCTCGAATGCGTCGGCTGCGAGCTGCGGGTACGGCCACTCCGTCGGATCGGTTTGCCGGGCTGTGACGGCACCGTCACCCCATCGGGGGAGCTCGTTCGACGCCATCTCATGCAATGTCGCCGCGAGCGCGTACCGCTCGGCATGACCGTCGTACGAGCCGCGCGTGATGATGCCCAAGAACGGGTCGAGATAGCCCTCGGTGCCTGCGTCGATCTCCTTCGCCGGGTATCCGGCGAGGGAGAAGTCGATGAGCACGAGCTGTCGAGTGCCGTTTGGACGGATTCGAATGGCGATGTTGTCCGGCTTCAGGTCCCGATGCCAGATTCCCTCCGCCTCCAAGTGCTCCACCGCGCCAAACAGGTACTTTCCGTACGCCTCCATCTGATCCATGCCCAGGCGGCCGTTGTCTCGCAGCTGACGGGCGACGGTGTCCTCACGCCGCCTCAGCCCTTTCCCGTCACCACGGTCCTGGTCCTTCAGCTCTCGGCTGTCGCCGACGTATTCGAGAGCGAGCACCCCCCGCCCCGCGAGAGTGATCGGCTCCCGCTCGTACAGCGCGATGATGCTGGAATCCCGGTGGATGCGGCCCAAGACCTGGGCCTCACGCTCCAGGACCGCGTGCTTGGCCTCGCTCAGCGAGACCTTCAGCACAGCCATCGGCAGGGCGCCGCTACGCCGCGGCTCGCCCGCGAGATCTCTCACCAGGAACGCCCGAGACGTCGAGCCCGTGCCGAGCCGGCGAACAACCTCCCAGCGCCCGGCCAATACATCCCCGGCCACGGCCTCAAGCGGGTCCTTCTCCGGCTCCGGCTCGCCCCGATCCTCGTGCGTTTCCGATCCCGACCCGCTGTCGCCCGTGCCGACGGAGTCCTTTTCGGTGAATGCCTGCTCTACGTACTCCAACATCTCCAGGAAGTCGTCGACCGTGGACAGGCGACGGCCCGGTTCGTACGCCGTGGATGCCTCCACCAGGTCGTCAATGTCCGGGTTAAGTCCGTCAACCAGGGCGCTCGGGCGCATGCTCTCACCGGCTTCCAGGCGGGCCATGACCTCGCTCTGGCTCGCACCTGGTGCCTGCCCGGTGATCAGCAGATACGTGAGGACACCGAGCCCGTACACATCAAGGCGCACCGGATCGGCCTTCGAAATCCTCAACTCCGGCGCCAGGTACGGATCAGCCTGCTCCGAGACATGGAACCCGGACACGTTCGTCGGAGCCAGGGTCAGAGGCCGGCCGCGGCTGGCGCTCTGGCCGGTGGCGATCTGCCAGTCCGCGATCTGCGGCCAAGGACTCAGCCAGCGCTGTTCTTCGCTGAGCTCCCGGCCGCGCGGGCCGCGGTCACGCGGAATGATGTGCACCGCGTGAGCCGAGAGCGTGCGGTGATGGACGCGGCGGGAGTGCGCGGAGCGCACCGTCTCGGCAAGCTGCCGCACGAGCGCGAGACGGCTGCGTAGGTCCAGCTGCTTCCCGTGCTGGACCAGAAAGTCGTCCAGCCGCAAAGTCTCCGGGTGGTAGTCGAACAGGATCGTCGGTCCGGCCGGATGGCCCGAGGGTAGGTAGCTCTTCAGCTGCACCGCACCCGGGTGCCGAAATCGGCTGAGCACCAGCGCCTCGCGAGCAGCGGCCTGCTCCACCGAACGCCGCTCGGCGTCGGAGGCACCACGCTCGCTGAGAAAAACCCGTACCCGCGCCAGGTCGTGCAACTGGGAATGACGGCCCAGATAGTCGGCCCAGGTAGGCCCAGTGTCGAACGCCTTCGCGTCTAGGAGATAGGAGCCCACTTCGTGCTGACGGCGGATCGGTGCGATGCCGAGCTTCTTCAGGGCGGCGTCGACGCGGCGGGACGTCTCGGCCGTTATCCGGCGCCGGGCATCCCCCGGCGGCTCGGCCAACATCTCCACGAGCTGCTTGACCGTGAAGACGCCGTTCAGATCGGCGGCCGGAAGGTTCACGTGGAGCTTGTCATCGGTGAAGCAGACCGCCTCGCCCACCCAGATCTTCGGCCGGTCCCCGGGCCGGCCGGTGACGTCATTGATCAGGCCGGACAGCTCCTTGGCCTTCCGGTTCGCTAGATGCAGGGGGTTGCCGTGTCGCCGCTGGGTTCCACCGGGCGTGATCTGCACCCAGTCGTTGCCGCCGCCGCGTACCGAGCCGTGCCAGTCCTTCAGCTCGAGGAGGAACACTCCGGCCGGTGAGGTCACCAGAAGATCGATCTCGCGGACGTGTCCGCTGTTCGCGGTGAACGTGAAGTTCGACCAGGCGCGCCACGGCTCCTCGTCTGGCAGGCGCCTGCGGATCGCTTCTAGGCCGCGGCGCTCGTGCTCGTGCTCGGACTCGGTGACCGCCGTCCACCGGCCTTCCCGCATGCGACTCCCCGCCTATGTCTGTTCGCGCCCATTCGTGACTGCTGCGACCCTGCCCCCGCGCTCTGAAGCGTCGCGCCACCCGCAGAATGAATCTTAGAGGGCGGGGCTGACAGCAATAGGCAGTGATGGATTTTCGGCTCGGCACTCCCTCGTTCCACCCGAAAGAGTGGCTGGGTAGCAGAGCCGCAGGCTTCGCGTGAAACTACGGACCGTGTCGTCGCCCCCCCTGCAGGGCCATTGACTCTGGACTTCGACGCCGGATGTTTCCCTCCGGCGCCACCAGCCTGCTGCCGGACCTCCCGGCAGTTACCCCGGGCCGGACTTCCACCGTCAGGTGACGACGAGCTCCCGAACAGCAAGAACGCTGCTACGTCTCGGTGTCACCTCCTGTTCCTCTGGGCGCACGAAAGAGCTCGCTCAATGCCTTACCAGACATCCTCGCCGAGAAGACGCGAACCGGATGACAGCGCCTGACCCCGAGCCCGGGACCATGCGCAGTACAGGCAGCCCCGACACCAATCATCGACTACTCTCTGCTGTGTTTCAGTGGCAGTTGGTGATCATTGGAGAGTTCTCTTGGCCGCCCACACAACACTGCCGGAGGATCCGGCGCGGCTGTCACGTCTGAAGCAGGTGTCGCCCGACCTGGCCGACGACTACATGACGCTCGAACTTCTAGCCGCGGGTCTGGCAGGCATCCAGGCCAACCAGCACAAGGCGCTATGGAGCTCCGCTCAGCCTTCCGGCGACCCCACGGGCTTCCCACCAGCGTGGAAGGCCGGTGTAACGCGCCTGCTTTGGCGTGCGCTGGAGGACGGCTGCCATGAGGTGACCTCACATGCGGATGTCTTTCGCTGGTGCCATGCACCTCTCGGGCAATGGCCCCTTGCGCTGTGGGTCGCTCCGAGCGATTCCGATCTACTTCTGATCGAGAACGGACAGCCGTCGGCGTTTGCCGAACAAGCCGCGCGGCTTCTGCTGTCCAAGGATCCCGAAGCGGAGCTGGTCGAGAATCGGTGCTACGAGCTGATGATCGCTGTGGCAGACCGAAACGGAGCAACCGAACAGGAGGTCCAGGACAACTACGTGCAGCTCCGGGGCTTTCTGACGAAGCACGCGGTCGCCTCCGACATCGACCTTCTGGGTCTACTGCGGGCCTTCCCTGCCAAGGACGCAAACGGGCAGCCGTGGGTGAAGCACTGGTTCAGTCAGTGCTACCGGGCTCAGCCGGCCAGCAGCGCCGTCGTACTCAGCTTCTGCGAGGGCTGCGACAACCCGGTCTCGGGTCAGCGTGGTTGCGGCACGCCCGGCTGCACGGGCGGACGGGTGGCCCGAACTCTGGAGACCATGTCCGAATACTTCGTGCAGAACAGAGCTGTTCGGCGCTTCCTCCATGATCCCGGGCTGGCAGAGCAACGGATGTTTGCTGCCCTGGAGCCACAATTCGGACAGCGTCTGCGCCCTTGGTGGGGCATGGATGCGGTGGACGTAGCCATCGACTTCGAAGGTACCGGGAAGATGGGAGTCGGTGAGTGGTGGGCCGCCGATGTGAAGGATCACGCGAGCGCCACACTTCTCGGGCGCTCCTTTCGCTGGAACCCACGCGCTGCCTCGAAGCGGCGGATCCTCGTCATCGCACAGCACCGCTTTGAACAGCCCGACTACGTCGATGACCTCACCACTTCACTGCAAGGGCGCGTACAGGGAATTGAGGTCATGAGTGAGACTGCGTTCGTCGCCGCCGCACTGACGCACGACGGGCGGCGACGTCGATGAGCAGGGATATTGAAGGCTGGTTCGAAGCGCTGGAAAAGAAGGCGTCGTCATCTGGCGTGGCCGAGACCATCAAGCCCCTCTTGTCGGTCCGTGAGTTCTTCCGGGTCGAGCTCGGGCTGTTCTTCCTGTCCGAGTACGCGCCCGGCCAGCCGGCCACGCTGATGCGCAAGGTGCTCGACGGGTACGCCCTGCCGGGGGCTGGCAACGAGACGGTCGTGCGGAACGTGCGTCGCCGCATGGGGCCTACGGCGCGGGGCGGGCAGTGGAGGTTGCGTCTCAACGACTACTGCAAGGTGCCCGCTCACCTGCGGTTGTTCGAGCTTGACGAAGGTGCCGGGCCGCGCGTGGTCCACGACAGCGTTTTTCGTCGCCGGGGGAGTTCGACGCTGCCGGAACGGGAGCAGGCGTATAGGGACGCGATGTCGCTGCCCGTGTCCTACAAGGTAGAGGCGGGTCATGATCCCGCGGCGCCGGGGATGCGGGTGCGGCTCAAGCGAGCGGACGGCAGCATCGTCCGGTTCCGGATTCCTGACTGGCTGGAGGAGGCCGCACCCGAGCGTCGTCTGGAACCGAAGACGCACAGAACCAGGCGTCCCTTCCCGCAGCTTACGGAGGACGACTTCCGCCAAGCCGCCAAGGAGATGGATCAGCGGCTCAGTACAAGTGAGCGATACCGAACGGAGAATTTCACAGGCCGTGTAGGGAGGATGGTCTTTTCTCGCACGGATAGCGAGGCTGGATGCCTGACGGACGGCCTCGGCATCTTCACGATCGACGGACTGGCTCACGTCGTGGGCCTGATGAACTCGGGGAAGACCACCTTCAACGACGTTCTGGTCAAAATCTGTACCGACCGCGGGCTCAGGGTCGGGTACCTGGTCTCCTCCGTCGGGAACGCACTGGAGAAGGTCCGCTTCTTCCGGAGCCTGGGCATCGACGCCGTTCCCTTGATCGGCCACAGGAGCCGTCCCGCGCACATGGAACGCTACTGGGATGACCTTCTCTACGTACCGGACAATGGCCAGGCGCCGCCCCTTCCGGACGGCAACGACGAGGTCGCTGCCTTCACTACCGATATCTGTCTGCTGGACAGTCTTCTGGAGCCTTCCGGCCCTGTTGCCACGCCGCTCTCCATGGATGAGCGTCCCTGCCGGGACAAGCTCCGCGTCGACACCTCGGGCAAGCGAACACCGATTGTCGATTGTCCGCTCCTCGCGGTGTGCCCGGCACAGGCAGCTGTACGCCGGATCACGACGGCACAGGTCTGGGTGGCGACGCCAGCCGCTCTCCTCGCCAGTAGGGCGGAGCCGGCCTCGTACAAGACGCAGTGGGTGATTCCTGCCCAGCACGAACTCGACCTCCTCGTAGCCGACGAGGCCGACCAGGTGATGACGCAGTTCGACAAGGCGTTCATGCACCACGAACCACTGACTAGTCCCGACGGCTGGAGCAGTCGCATTGCGCTGGCCTGGCATGAAGGGCTGGCGCGCACCTGGTACCGGCCGATGGCGGACCGGCAGGGGCTGCGTTACCAGCAGTACGCGACCTATCACGCCCAGGCTCTGGCCGGGTTGCTGCCGCTACTCATGAAGCCATCGGCCGAGGGGCACGAAGGGGCCCAGGCAGGCGGCGAACTGCTGGAGGAGATCACGGCTGACGGGCCGTTCAGCGGGCACACCCTGCTCATGCGGCTGGCGCGGGCCTTGCACGGCATCACCAGCCGCGTCGAAGAACAGCATCAGTCTCACCTATGGGAGCGAGCCGAGGAATACTTCCATACGCACTTCGCTCGTCTTGTCGAAGCCCCCTTCGGTTCACCCCCCGCTAGCCTGAAATCGCTGGTCGACACGATGACCTCTGGCTACGACACCGAGAAGAGCGCCGAGGAAGTAGCCCAAGACTGGCTCATGCACCACCTCCCGGAGGACATGTCTGAACCTGGCGATCGTTTGGCCGAGTTTGGACGAGTCCTCGTCGCGGCCTGCTGGAGTGCCCGTGTCACGACCACCGTGTTCGAGCTTTCCCACATGCAGGAAACACTCCGCGCGCTCATGGCCGTGGAAGACACGAACAATCTGCTCGCCCACCAGCCGAGGCCAGAGCTGCTCGCAGTTGTGCCCGAACAGCCGATGGGCAACATGATGGCCCTTCAGTGGACCCCCAGTCCAAAGGAGGGCAGGGGGTCGCTGGACCTGCTGTGGCTTCGCGGGGTCGGACGGTGGCTGCTCTATCACCTCCACGACCTTCTCGCCTGTGAAGGGGTCGAGGGCCCGCACGTGTTGCTTTCCTCGGCGACCAGTTACAACCCGCTCTCCGCCCGCTACCACATCGACGTTCTCCCCACACTGATTCTGCACGAGCCTCCCGACTGTGCCGCCGCCATCCGGGAAAGCCGGTTCTACACCCGCCCGCGGCGGCGCCCTGGGCACGAACGCGGCATCTACGTCTCAGGAGCCGGTGGCCGCGGCGCCCGCCAAGCCGCCGTGCGGGCGATGACGGACGCGGTCTGCACTCCTGACCCCGGGGCGGCCCTCTCTCTTCTGGAGCAGGTTCTCCAGGGATGCGAACCTGAGCGCCGAAGGGCTCTGTTCGTGGTGCTCAGCACTGAGGACGCAGCAACCAGTGCCCACTACATGAACACCCGGACGGCCGTGCGTGCTGTGCACGTCGTACCCGACCGCCAGGCCCCCGGGCTCTACGGGCTCAACCATCGCCGCATCTCTGCCTTCCCAAGGACCGATGCCCAGGTCATGGCGGCAGCCGAAGGCTCTGCCGGCCGCGGCCACAACATGCTCAACAACAACGGGGTGGCCGCGATCCAGGCCATCTTCTACCTGGCACGCCTCCACCCCCCCGCCCACCGATCTCTCCTTCCCTCTCGCGATTCTCAACGCCCAGGCTATGCAGCGCCTTCTGAAGCCGGTTCTGTGCGACACCCACGGCCCTGATGCGGCGGGCGAGATGAGGAAACTGGCGTACGGCGCCCGTGCCACCTGGGGCACGATGATGGGCCGCCCCCTCAACTTCCGGGCGATGAAGGACGACTACCTACGTCACGCCTTCATCTCAGACCAGTCGGCTTCCCTCTACCAGACAACAGGTCGAGGGCTGCGCGGCAATGTGCCCGTGCAGGTCTACCTCCTCGACGCGGCATTCGCCCCGCGAGCGGCAGACCCCCGTGACACCGCGCCCGACACCGAGCGCACCAGTGTGCTCGTCGCCTGCCGAGAACTCACACGCCGGATGCTCGCCGATCCAGGGCCGACGGCCGACGCCCACGTGCGTCTCAACCACCAGATTTACACGGCCACGTGGAGCCTGCTGGGGCACCTCCTCGACACCATCGACTGGGGATAACAGACATGACCGAAGCCGACAGCACTGCAGCGGATTCCGACAAGAGGAAGCCGCCGCCTCGCTACGACCACATCATCACGCCCGGCTTCGTAGCACGCCGCGGAGCCACACTGCCCGTCACCGTACACACGGCTAAATTCCCACCGTCGCTCCTGGCACGGCTTGAACGCGCTTGGAACAGCAACCCGAAAGCGCGCTCGCCGTATCTGCCGACCTATGCCCTGCGCGAGTTGATCGAACAGGTGGAGCCCGCTGTCCTCTCGGTCGAAGGCCGACTGGGGGACGGCCCTTGGCTCCACGCCATGCGCACGCCTCAGAACGAGCTTCCCCTGCAACTGGCCCTCGAATTCTGGATCACTACGCACGTCGCGCCCCATCAGGACGACGTCGACTGGCCCACCATCGTGAAACGCGCCCTGCCACTGGAATGGGCACAGGCAGAGGTCGACCTTCTGGCCCACGGAAACGCCGCAAACGGAACAGCAACCCCGCCCAGCAGCACGTTCTCCCTGCTTGCCACCTACATTGCCGGGCGCTGGGTGGAAGAAAAGCTATCCCTGCCGGGCCATACCGTGGAAGGTTTCTCGGTCCTTGGCCAACTGACCGATCGCGGTGAGCGCAGCGTCTACAGCTGGCCACCACGAGAACTCGACGATGACGGAGCTTACGGCCTTTGGACCCACCGGACAGCACTGCGTGTGGTCTCAATGCCCCACGACAGCCGCCTCATCCTCCGAGCCGTTCCCCACATCGCCCGCTTCGGCGGTACCCAGCCTGCCTATATTCCACGCCGCGGCGACACCCCTGCCACGGCCACCGTCCTGCTCTACCTGGCCAAGGGTGCACTGCGTGACGTCGAGCGCCCCATGCTGCTCCGCGCACCGGTCACAGTCAGCGGCAAGAAGCAGGACATGCGGTGGCAGTGGCAGCCCGGCATCGCGCGCATCCTGCCCTCCCTCCCCGCCAGCAACCGCTACCCCAACCCCGAGGACATCCGAACCGACCCCCGCCGCGCCGCTGGCGTCAACCGCAGCGCCGAAGAGGACAAGGAACCCACCGCGCTGCTGCTGCACGCCACCGGCTACACCTACCTCACCCGGACTGATCTCACCGACGCCCAACCGGAATTCAGCACACACGGCCACCCTGCGGAAAGCGGCCTGCAGCCCATCGACCACCTCACCCTCTTCGAGAACCTGAAGGAACCGCTCGCCAAGCTCAACTTCGACCCGCTCCCCGCCCTGGACAAGACACCCCAACGCCGAGCCCCTCGACTCACCCCAGCACGCGAGGACGCCCACTACCACTTCGAACTCTGGCACTGCGCACCGAAGACCTACCAAGCAGTCCATCTGGCCCTCACCAAGCTGCTCAACTATCAACACCTCGGTGAACGCAGCACGGAACCCGATGTTCACGACTACGCCGGACCCACCAAGATCACACTGGTCCTACGCAACCCCGGGACCCTCGTCTCCGGACTGCCGAAGCCACCGCCACACACGGAGCCTGAGGCCCGCAAGGCTCACCGAAGGCAGGAACGGGCGCAGCGAGCCGAAGCACTGGGCAATGAATTCCCCGAAGCCGACCACATGATCGGCTGCCTGGTGGAGATCGACAAACCAGTCAACTTCGCCATGGCCGGGGAGGACGACCCCAAGCGGTTCCTGAAGGACACCCTGCCGAAGCTGAACCGGCACGTGCAATGCCTGCACCCGGTCACAGCGGCTCCCAAGCCCGACGCCAAGAAGGCCGGGCTGAAGCCCTTCGAGGGCAGCGACATCCGCTGCGAGGACGTGCAGCGTGCCGCTTCCTCGGTGAAGGACCTCCTGCGCTCGCTCGGGCACCTGCCCCGCCTGCCCGCACCCCGCAGCGTCAAGGGCCGCTTCGAACTGGCCACAGTGCATGTCGCCCAGGCCGGGTCATGGATCGTCCCATTCGTCCTGCGCATGGACACCGACGGCAACACGACAGCCCAACTCGTGGCTGCTCCTGGCCATCCGCACGAAACGCCGATTCCCATCGAACACCTGCCCCGGGCCCTGGCCTCCGGGCGAGGGCGAATGCGGCGACGCGACAGGGCCCAGCTGAACGACTTCATCACCCAGGCACTCGCCGTCGACTCCCACACCGAGCGGCTCTTCCTCGCCCGGGCGCAGACCCTGCGCAACAAGGATGTGTGGTCCTGGCTGCAGAATCCCCACATCACGCCGGACTCACTAAGGCTCCCTGGCGAGGACTGCGCCCACCCCAACCGCGCCGACGGCCGCCGCCCCGAGGACCTGCCCGGACTGCGCATTATTCGCGTCAACGAGGAGTCCTACGAGATCCCACTGGCATTCGGCGCCAACCTCAACGACGAGGCCGAGGTTCCCGCCACCGCCACCGCCGACGGCTCCCCCGACGTAGCGATCAGCGAAGAGGCGTACTCCGAGCCGGCATCCGGTGCAGCCGAGTTGCCATATGAGGAGTGGGGCAGATACTCCGGCGTCGTCCCGTGGAACGACCACGCCTTCCTGGCGATCAACCCAAGGCCGGACACGCATCAGCTGCCAAAGACCGTCTCCAAATACTCGGCAGACGAGCAGAACGCCACCCGCCACGGAGCCAACCCCACGTCCCTCGAAATCCACGTCTCCTTCAAGCAACCCCATGACTACGCCCCCGACTTGGCCGCGTACGTGAACAACCTGCGTAGGTGCCACCTGCACACGGACACCGCAACCCGCATGCCGCTGCTCCTGCACCTCGCCAAGCTAATGGAGGAGTACATCAACTGAAACGAGGAGAATGCACACCCAGCAACCCCCGGCCCTACCGCCCGACCTCCCTCTCGGGCCCAGGCTCTGGAGATCCATACAGCAGTGGTGAGTACGGCGGGCCCCAGCGCACCTGCCCACGCACAGAAGCATCCGCGCCACGAAGGAGGCACCGGCACGCACCAGCGACTACGTGTTGGTGGACAGGTGCCCAGTCATGGGACCCGGGTGTGGGGACCGGGAAGCCCATCACCTGGTCGGCACCTGAATGCCTTCGAAGGAGCGGCAACGTAACGGATGATCGCCGGTTAACCAAACCGGCGATCCTTTGCATCCGTGTTCACCCACCACGACGAGGCCCCTGACAGCGCCTCCGCACAGGTTGCCGCGGCACTGACCGGCTCCCACCCCCGGATCAGCATCACCATCGCGCACCGAGCGGCAGTGACCAGCAGCAAGGGCGGAGCGGTGCTGTGGGGCCTCAACCAGTTGCACGCCGCCGGCCACACGCCCCCTCGCCTGCACCGACCTCGGCCTTACCTACCCCCTCGACCAGCTGGGCCTGCACCTCGAAGCGCTGACCCACTCCGGAGCTGGGGCGGTAAACGGGTCGCGACGTAGGCCCGACTCGCACGGCTCTTACCCGCCTGCCGGTTCCACGCCGGCAACCCTGCTCTAAATGCAGGCGGCCAACGAACTCCTCGGCCTGCACGTCACCGACCCCCAGGCCGGGTTCAAACCGTTCACCCGCGCCGCCCTCGCCGCCGCCCTGCCCCCAGGTCACCGATCACCGGCTGTCCTTCGACACCGACCTGCTCGGCGCCCTCCAGCACACCGGCAACCACGTCATCGAGGTCGGTATCGCCGCCCTGCACCGCTACGTGGACGGCCAGGTCGGCACGCCCCGCGACTACGACACCATGCTCGCCGCAGTCCACCAGCAGGCGGTACGCCACGGTCTCGGCCCCAGCGACCGGGACATTCCGACCTGGGACCGGATCGCGAGGCCGGCTCGCTGACCGCCGCCGCGGCCCCCAAATCCCTCTCCGTTTCGATCACACCCCCACCCGCTGATCCAGAAGACGCATTCCGCCAAGCCGCCTCGCTCAACAGCGCTGGTGGCCTGGCCAGTTGAGCGCCACCGCTGCGGACTGCGGGTTCAAAGAAATAGTGCACGGTATGCGTAGACTGTCGCGCCTATCCCGCCCCGCCGGGCCCTGCCGGAGGACCTCAGGCAGAGCCCGCACCCACCCGAAGGGCCCGCGTGAGTCGCGCCGTCATCGCCGTAGCCGGCATGGGAACCCGCTTCTTCCCCATCGCCAAATCGGTCAACAAGTGCATGCTGCCGGTACTCGACCAACCCGTCCTCGCCTACGCGGTCGCCGACTGCCTGGCAGCGGGCGTGCGCGAGATCGCGATCGTCACCTCGCAGGGCGAGGGTGGGCGGCAGGTCCGCCACTACTTCACCGAAGACGACGGCATGCGGGACTACTTCGCCGCCCGCGGCTGGCAGACGAAGTACGAACCGATCGCACACCTTCACGACCAGGCGGACTTCCACTTCATCGAGCAGCCCCGCGACGGCGACCGGTATGGAACGGCCCTGCCCGCGATCCTGGCTGCCGGCTACATCGGCGACCAGGACTTCTTCCTCATCGCCGGCGACCACCTGCTCCTGCGGACCGACGGCGGATCCGACCTCGCCGACCTGGCCGCCGCCCGCGGCGCCGCCGGCGCTGCGGGTGCTGTCGCCGCCGCCACCGTCCGCGGCGGCGACGCCCACCGGTACGGAATCCTGAAGCCCCGCGCCACGAAGGACGGCCAGCAGGTAATGGATGACCTGCTGGAAAAGCCGACCGCCTACGGCGCACCGACGGCCTACATCAACATCAGCCGCACCCTGCTTCCCGCCGAGGCCACCGCCTACTTCGAGAAGCTCACCCCGGCCGCGAACGGCGAGTACCAGGCCACCGACGCCATCAGCGCCTTCGCCCGCGACCACAACGTGCTCATCCACCCCGTCACCGGCCAGTACTTCGACTGCGGCAACCCGACGGGCTGGCTGGCCGCCAACAACGCTGTCGCCCTCCAGTCGCGGACGGACTCATGACCACGACGGGCGCCGTTCCGGCCATCGCGATCCGCACCTGCGCAGCCATCATCGAAAGCGACGAGATCTGCCTGATCCGCCGGGCCCGCCCCGATGGAGACCAGTACTCACTGCCGGGCGGTCTGCTCCACCCGGACGAGCAAGTACCTGTCGCCCTCGCCCGCGAACTCAAGGAAGAGCTCGATCTCGATGTCAGCGCCCTCCCCGACCGTCCCCGGTTGCGCTGGGCACAGGACCAGATCACGACACGCCCCGGCAGAAGCGGCACGTTCCGCCGGCTCCACCTCATCCATCTTCTGGCCGTCCCCCGCCACGTACGGGCCGCCCTTCCGGCAACCGAGCAAGACGCCGAAGACGTCACCAGCGTGGTCTGGGTTCCCCTCGCGCAGGCCGCCCGCCGCCACCTCTACCCCGCCGTCGGCAACGCGCTCAGTGAGCTGACCGAGCTCGCCGGCCCGCCCAGCGACGTGCTGCTCCCCCCGATCACCGACCAGACGTACACCTGGCGCTGATCAGACGGGTGGGAGCCGCCATACCGCGCAACAGACGCGGAGGCCGCGCCCCTCCAGCCGGTCAAGGCCGCCACACCACTGCCCCTACGCCCCGGCCCGCTGGGGCGTCGCCATCCGACTTCTTGATCGCTCGGTGCGACGCCGCAAAGGCGGATGCTCTACCTCGTGACCATCAACTCCCACGCCGTCTTCCCAGACTGCGTAACGAAGTCGGCAAACGCGCCAGATCACCGCCGCCCTGGAAGCCCGAACCGACCTGCCCCCGAGCCGCACCCTGCTTCCCGCCGAGGCCACCGCCTGCCTCTCGGCAGCAGCTCACCGTGACTGCTGGAGGACTGCCGTGTCCGCCGTCGGAATCCTGGCATTGAGCGTGCAAACTCCGACGGCGACTAACTGAGTAGCGGCGGCAATATACCGGCCGTTCCCCGGTTACCGAAACCGGGGAACCGCCGAATACTTGTAGATCCACCGCCACTTCCTGATCAGCCGACGAGAGGCAGCACACGACGAGCGACTACTCCAACCGCGAAATTCGCCCGGCAGTACGGAACATCGCCCCTTCACGCAGCGGCGTAACTGAGTCGGAACAGTTCCTGGGCTCGCTCCACGTCGCCCTCGGTGCGAAGCTGAACCTCCAGATCGCCCGTGCCATGGTGACCAAGCCCCGTCACGTCCCGAGTGAATCCGGGCACTAGGTCCACCGCTGTTGGAGCCGCCTTCAGGT
Organism: Streptomyces sp. NPDC005794; assembly: GCF_042871445.1. Classification (NCBI taxonomy): domain Bacteria; kingdom Bacillati; phylum Actinomycetota; class Actinomycetes; order Kitasatosporales; family Streptomycetaceae; genus Streptomyces; species Streptomyces sp. NPDC005794. The sequence continues at coordinate 94,889 of NZ_JBIAIN010000012.1, read as the reverse complement.
AAACCACCACTTTGGCCTGCTGCGGCGGGATGAGGCACGCGAAGTTCCGGAGCCGCTGATAGGCGCGGTACTGCTTACGCTGTACACGAGTGACGTTTCCGCCCAGTCCGATGAGGACCTCGTCGACCGCCTGTGCCAGCTCGGCCATTGCTCCGCCCTGCTTTCGAAGGGGCAGCTCCCCGACTGCGCGGCGACGTACCCGTTTGCCCTGAGCCGACCGCCCCGTGACGGAAGCCACGGTCTCAAGGCTGAAGTGATTGCTGCCGAAGTACTGGTAGCGGACAAGATCGATCGACCGTCGGTGCTCGCGCACGGCGTGCGCGTCGTAGCGGGTGAAGTCGCCGGCCACACAGATCAGCCGAGGTGCGCTCCACAGGATCTTGGACGCGATCGTAACCCCGAGCCGGTCGCGAACCAGGTTCCGGAAGACGTCCTTATGGTTCACCAGCCAGGCCATGTAGTAGAGGCCCTGGTTGATGACCTGTTGACTGAACTACTGGCGGAGTTTCCGCAGGTCAGTGACCTTGTGGTGGAGACGTCGTTGAGTCGGCCATGGAGGCATCGAGAGATCTGGCAGCGCTGTCCGTCCCTCTGATCGGGGAGCTGGTGGCCAGGGATGATCCGTGGGATCCCTACCGGCTCATCGACCCAGCCGGACAACCGGTCGAGGGAGCTGGCGCCTTCCTGCGGGATCTGCAGGGGGCTGGTCGTTCGGCGGCGACGGCACGCTCCTACGGGATGGATCTGCTGCGCTGGTTCCGCTTCTTGTGGGCCGTCGAGGCGTCATGGGACCGGGCAAGTCGAGTCGAGGCAAGAGACTTCTCCCGCTGGCTTCAGATCGCCGGCCAGCCGAGGCGTCCTCACTGGCGACGCCCGAGTGAGGCGGGCCGATGGGCTGCGGGCGGGAAGCCGTACGCGCCGTCGGTGCGAGCGCACAGCGAGACAGTGCTGCGGACCTTCTACGACTTCCACCGCGACATCGGCACCGGGCCGATCCTCAACCCGTTCCCGCTGGACCGCTCACGTCGTGGACGGCGAGCGCATGCCCATCGCAACCCGATGGACCCACCCCGCAATGAACGCACCGGGCTCTACCGGCCGAGAGTGCCCAAGCGAGTGCCCCGCAGCGTCCCCGATGAGGAGTTCAATGAGATCTTCGCCCGGCTTCCATCGCACCGGGACCGAGCCCTGGTCGCCTTCTACATCTCCACCGGCGCTCGGGCCAGTGAACTGCTCAGCACATGGCAGGCGGGCGTGGATCCGGGGCGTCAGCTGATCTCGGTGGTCCGCAAGGGCACCCGGGAAGTCCAGGAACTCCCAGCCTCAACCGACGCGTTCGTCTGGCTGCGGCTCTACCAGGTGGAGATGGACGATGCGATCCCGCAAGGGCGGCACCTCCCGCTGTGGTGGACCTTGCGCACACCGTCGAGACCGCTGACCTACCACGCGGTTCACCGGATGTTCGAGCGGGCGAACACCAAGGCCGGGACCTCTGCGACGCTGCATGCACTGCGGCACACCGCCGCCTACCGCATGGCCGAGGATCCCAATCTGCCCCTCACTGATGTCCAATTCGTCCTCGGTCACGCCCAGTTGACCACGACACAGCTCTACCTCACGCCCCGCAAGGAGGTGGTGATCCGGCGGCTGCTGGCCCACCATGCCGAACAGACGCGGCAGGCAGCCGCCCGCATCGCACCCCCTCCCGCAGCCGACTACCGGCCGGAGAGCCTCGACGTGCTGTTCGGAGCCGGTGCTCGATGACCACCATCTTGTCGGCACGCGCCGACCACGCACCGGTCCCCGGAGTTTCACCTGGGCGCAACCGCGCCATGGCCGCCCAGCAGCGCTTCCCCGCCCGGACCGTTCCTGACAGCTGGCCGGGCACCGAGCGCTCGCGCGCCGAGGCAGCCCGATTGCTGTCCCGTCCGCCCTACACGCTGGCGAACGCCGGCAGCGAACTGCACCACAAGCACGGCATCGTCATGGTGCTGGACTGGCTGGAAGACCAGCCCGGACAGACCTGGCAGGAACGGTGGCAGGCCAGCGGCATCGAGCAGGCAGGCGCTGCCTGGCGGTCGGTGATCAAGCAGTGGCTTCACGAACACGGCCTGAAGGCTGCCTGGCGCATGCCGGTGGTGGGCCGGGCTCTGACCACGGTGATCAGCGCTGAGCTGCTACGGCCGTCGGTGGACTGGTTGGCGGCCGGAGCCAGCCGCCAAGGAGTGCTGGTCCGCTCCATGGCACACAGCCGTGATCCACACGGATTTGAGCGCCTGCGAAAGCTGGGATCTCAAGCCCAGGGCGTGCGGCCGGGGGCCATCAGCACGACGCTCTGCCGCAGCGCCCTCATCCTCGCGGCGAAGGGCGGCATGCTGGCCGACATCACCATCGGCGACATCCTGGAACTCCTCGAGACCCAAGCTGTGGTGCTCAAGCGCGCGATGGCGGGGACCGAGGTGTTCTACCGACTGCTGCACCAGTTCGGAGCCCTCGGAGACGACGCCCCGCAGAATTTGCGCGAGGTCCGCAACCTGGGACAGCGCACTCCGGAGGAGCTGATCGACCGCTACGGACTGATCTGCCGCCCCGTCCGTGACCTGCTGGTGGACTATCTGCGGGAACGTCAGCCAGCGCTGGATTACAGCAGCCTGAAGTCTCTCTCCTACCACCTCGGCAAATGCTTCTGGCAGAACATCGAGCACCATCATCCCGGCGCCGACAGCCTCCGACTCGCCCCGGACCTCATCGGGCAGTGGAAGCAGAGGATTCGCACCAAGGACAAGACCGTCACCGACCCGGACGGCCGGCGCACGAGCACCAAGGTCGAGAGGCTCAATCACCGTGACACGCTCACCCAGGTGCGGGCCTTCTACCTCGATATCGCTCAGTGGGCACTGGAAGATCCCGGCCGCTGGGGCCCATGGGTGGCACCGAGCCCGGTGAGGGCTGACGAGGTGGAGAACCGCAAGCACCAACGACGACGCAAGGCGAGGATGGACGCCCGCACCCGCGAGCGCCTGCCGGTCCTGCCTGTCCTCGTCCGCTCGGTCGATCGGCGTCGCAGGGACGCGGCCGTGGTATTGGAAGCCGCCCGGCACACCCGCCCCGGCGAGGTATTCACCGCGGCCGGTCAGCAACTCGTACGCGCCGTCGTTCCGCATGGAACGGCCGGTCGAGTCTGGGCCGAGCACCCGGACACCGCCAAACGCCGCGATCTGGGGCTTGAGGACGAGCGGGCCTTTTGGACCTGGGCCGCGGTCGAGGTCCTGAGAGCCACCGGAATCCGCATCGAAGAACTACTCGAACTCAGCCACCACAGCCTGGTCCAATACCGGCTGCCCACCACTGGTGAACTCGTCCCCCTCCTGCAGATCGTGCCGTCCAAGACGGATACCGAGCGACTGCTGTTGGTCAGCCCCGAGCTCGCCGACGTCCTGAGCGCGATCATCTGCCGAGCCCGGGACACCACCGGCGCCGTTCCCCTGGTCCGTTCCTGGGACCACCGCGAATGCGAGTGGCAGGCACCAGCCCCGTTGCTGTTCCAACGACGCATCTCCGGCGAGGACCGCGCGTTCACCGACGAAACCGTCCGCACGATGCTGGACCATGCCCTCATCGCCACGGGCCTGACCGATACCACCGGCGCCCCACTGCGCTACACACCGCACGACTTCCGCCGCCTGTTCATCACCGACGCCATCCTCAACGGACTGCCACCACACATCGCGCAGGTCATCGCAGGCCACCAGGACATCAACGTCACCCTCGGATATAAGGCCGTCTATCCCGAAGAGGCCATCCAGGCGCACATGGCGTTCCTCGCCCGCCGTCGATCTCTCCGTCCCAGCGAGGAATACCGAGTTCCCACCGATGATGAATGGCAGGAATTCCTCGGCCACTTCGAGCGGCGCAAAGTCTCCGTCGGCGCCTGCGGTCGCGCATTCGGCACCCCCTGCATACACGAACACGCCTGCGTCCGCTGCCCGATGCTCTGGCCCGACCCCGCCCAGCGCGATCGGCTCGTCGAGATCCACGACAACCTCCTCGCCCGCATTGCTGAGGCCGAACGCGAAGGATGGCTCGGCGAGATGGAAGGGCTCCAGGTGAGCCTCGCCGGAGCAGAGGAAAAGCTCGCCCAACTCGACCGCCGCCGCAGCGGCCACACCACGGTTGACCTCGGCATTCCCACGATCTGTGCAACCGAACGACCTGGGGCCACGCACTCGCGGAGCTTCGATCCGACCGTCGATGTCAGTAGGCGGCCATAGTGTGTCGGCCATGACAGCGGCGATCAGCGTTCAGGTTCTGACGGTCGACGAGCTTCTGACCGCAATGGCGGAGCACTTCGGCTCTGAGCACGCCTTCCTGACGGATTATCTCCCGAATCTGCCCGGCGTTTACGTCTGGTCGACTGACGACAGAGTGGTCTACATCGGATCGGCCGCATCGTTGGCCAAGAGAGTGAGCGACGAGAAGGGGTGGATAGCCGGCCACGAACCCGACGCGCAGTGGGCGGTGACCGTCGTTCACATGCTGAAGATCTACAACGCGACGGTGCAATGGGTCGCGACCGCTGACCACGCAGAAGCCTTGTTGCTGGAACGGCGCCTGATCGAGTGGCATCGCACCTGCACGGGGATGGGGCCGCTGGTCGTCGGCTGGGAGGCGAAGAAGGAAAGTCCACGGAAAGCTGGAGAAACGTGGGCTCAGGAGCTCTGGAAGCGGAAGTTCGGCCAGTGACAAAACCCGGATGTTGAGTTCAGATAATACGCCGGCGTCTGTGCCGCGCTTGTACTCGACGATCACGGGTGCGCCATTCTCATCGAGGCCCAGCGAGTCGATACGTCCGCCATCGGCGCATCCGATTACGTACTCGCTCGTCAGGAACCGCACCCCCAGCATTGTCTCCATGTGCGCCTCTATGAGGCTCTGTACATCCGCCTCAACGTCGGCAAGACGCGGCGTGACCTCAGTCACGCCGCCTTTCGTTGTGTGGAACAGCTTCACGCCCGACTTCCCCCTCGACTAGGAGATCGACAACGTCGGGCGGGTGCAGATTTGTTTCCGTACGAGACCACGAGGACGTGAAGAAAACGTGTGGATGAAGCCTCTTCCTGCTCACCCGTTGCACCGGGCAGCGGACTGTCCGAAACTCAGTACAGGCGTTCCCGGGCCTTGACCCCGGATGTTGGACACACGAGACACTGGATCCTGAGGATCTGAGAACGGACATCTCGTGGTCATGAAGAACTACCCGCCGGAGTTCAAGGCGGACGCGGTCGCGCTGTACGAGTCGCGGCCGGAAGCGACGATCAGGTCGGTCGCCGCCGATCTGGGGATCAACCCGGAGACCCTGCGGAACTGGGTGCGGGCAGCCGGCGTGAGCCGTCCCCGGGGACGTCGGACGCAGGAACCCTCTCAGCCGCCGGCCCCATTGGAGGCCGAGAACGCCGCCCTGCGCAAGAAGGTCCGCGAGCTGGAGGAGGAACGCGAGATCCTGCGCAAAGCGGCGAAGTATTTCGCCGGGGAGACGCGCTGGTGAACCGCTTCCAGTGCGTCGCCGACCTCCAGCGCCGCTACGGCGTGAAGCGGCTCTGCACCATCCTCGGCATCAGCCGCTCGAGCTTCTACTACTGGCGCCGGACAGCTGCCGACCGGGGCGCCCGGCAGGTGGCCGACGCCCGCCTGGCCGCCCGGATACGGGCGGTGCACCAGGAGTCGGACGGCACCTACGGAGCCCCGAGGATCACCGCCGAGCTCCGCGAGAGGTGCGGTGAGGCGGTCAACCACAAGCGGGTCGCCCGGATCATGCAAGCGTCGGGGATCGAAGGGGTCCGGTTGCGGCGTCGGCATCGCACCACCGTCCCCGATCCGGCTGCGGCCAAGGCCCCGGACCTGATCGGCCGCGACTTCACCGCGGACAAGCCGAACACGAAGTACGTCGGCGACATCACCTACCTGCCCATCGACGGCGGGAAGTTCTGCTACCTGGCGACCGTCATCGACCTCGCCTCCCGCCGTCTGGCCGGCTGGGCGATCGCCGACCACATGCGCGCGGACCTCGTCACCGACGCCCTGGCCGCGGCGATCCGAACCCGCGGCAGCCTCGCCGGATCGATCATGCACACCGACCACGGAGCCCAGTACACCAGCAGAGCATTCGCCGAAGCCTGCAGGTCAGCAGGGGTCCGGCGAAGCATGAGCGCGATCGGCTCCAGCGCGGACAACGCGCTGGCCGAGTCCTTCAACGCGACCTTCAAACGCGAGACCCTGCAAGGACGAAAGAACTGGCCAGACGAGCGGGAGGCCCGACTCGACGCCTTCCGATGGCTGAACCGCTACAACACCCGACGCCGACACTCCCACCTCGGACAACGATCACCGATCGCCTTCGAAAACGCCTTCCACCACACACCAACTACGCTGGCGCAAGCCGCATAACCCGTGTTCAGGATTCGGGGTCAAGGCCCGCACTCGACATGGTGGGTCATCGAGAAACATTAATCGGCACAGTACGTGACGCTCACCGCGTCGCAAATGAGGGCAACATAGCCGCACATCGCCGGTTAGCCAAACCGGCGCTTCTGCAGACGATTGTTGTCCACCGTTTGCCCAGAGCACCACTGCGGATCAGTTCCAACAGAAGGGGCTCACCGCTTCTGTTCATGCAGAACCCCACGGTTCTCCACCTGCGGGCCGCCCCGCTTGTCGCCGACCGCCTTCTGTATCCCTTTGGTGCTCCGTACCCCCGGAGATCCACCACCCTTGCCCACCGAACCGATAGCAGACTACACAGACCGTCAGACGCATACGAAGAATGAGGACGGTGCCCGTTTCGTCCAAGATGACAGCCGGTCGTCTCTCCTGGTCAATGCCTGGTATTCGACGCGCGACCTCGCCGCATGCCTACGTGTAGACACCTCGACTCTGCGCCGTTGGCGCACAGCTCAGCCTCCCCAGGGCCCGCCGTTCGTCTCCGTTTCGGAACGCGTCATCATGTATAGCGCGGTCGACGTTGAGGAATGGCTGCGTCGCCACCGGACCGTCCCGCGCCGAGACGCATGATGGCCGACAAGGCCATTGTGCCGGTCGGTGTCCGACTCACCACCGACATCGAGTACCGGCCTGATCGTCCCAACCCGTACCGCGCGCGAGTCCGCTGGTTCGATCCGGCTTCAAAGCGGCGTCTGTCCCTGTCGGAGGGGAAGGCGGACGAGGATGAAGCACAGGAGTGGCTCCAGTCCATCATCGAAGCGGCTGAGGCAGGGCTGTCCCCGTCGCTCGCCACCATGAAGCTCGCCGAATACGGCAACGCGAACATGGACCTCGCTCTGCGCGGCTTGGAGTTGAAAACACTCGACCCCTACCTGTCAGGCTGGCGGATGCGTGTCGTGCCCGCCCTGGGCCACGTCCCGGTCCGGATGATCACCAATGGCGTTGTCGACCGCACCGTGCAGAACTGGATTGCTGACGAGCTCAGCCGCTCAACGGTCAAGAACACCATCGCGGTCCTGGTCCGCGTCATGGAGCAGGCAGTCCGCGACGGCATCGTCAAGGTCAACCCCGCCCGAGTCACTGGGTGGCAGAAGCTCTACAAGCAGGCCGAGGACGAACTCCTTGACCCGCGCGCGCTCGCCCTGCCCGACTGGGAAACACTCCTCGCACTGGCCGACGCGCTCGTGGCCGCCTCTCACGACGAGTACCGCGGCTGGGGAGAGGTGGTCATTTTCGCCGCGTGCACCGCCGCACGGATCGGGGAGATCTCAGGCTGCCGCGTCGGAGACATCGACACCACCCAGTGGATCTGGACCGTGCGGCGTCAGACCACACCGGCGCCCGGCGGGCTGACCGACAAGGGCACCAAGGGCAAGCGGGCCCGCAAGGTTCCTATCGTCGAGGAGATCCGCCCCCTCGTCGCCCAGCGCATCCTGTCCGCAGGCCCCAATCCGGACGCGCGCCTGTTCACGGGCCCGCGCGGCGGACGTATCTCCACCGCCGTCCTGCGCGACGCCACGCACTGGGACGACGTCGTCACCAAGCTCGGCTACGAGCATCTGCGCCGCCACGACCTCCGACACACGGGACTGACCTGGTTCGCCGACGCCGGGGTCCAAGTGCACGTCCTCCGCAGAATCGCCGGCCACGGTTCACTGACCACCACCCAGCGCTATCTGCACCCGGACGTCCACAAGATCACGGCCGCCGGGGCGGCGCTCTCGGCGCACTTCAACGTGCTGCGCGCACCACGCTCGCTGCCGAGCCCCATCGTCATGACCCGCTGACCCGGTCAAGGAGGCCGGACCTCCAGCTGGTCCCCAACTGGTCCCCAGAAACGACTCAGGGCCGGTTTCGGATTGCTCCGAAACCGGCCCTGACCTGCGACTGTCTCCAGTCGGGACGACAGGATTTGAACCTGCGACCCCTTGACCCCCAGTCAAGTGCGCTACCAAGCTGCGCCACGTCCCGATGCGTTTCCTCCGGGTGCTCCCGGGGGGCTGCGCAGGACAAACATTACCTCACTCCGAGGGCCGGATCGACGCCCGTACCTGCTGGGCGCGGGTCGCCAGTCCTTCCGCGCCGCAGGCGACGGCCAGCTTCTGGGCGCGGGCGACCTCCCGCTGGGAGCGGATCGCGGTGCCGTACTCGAAGCGGGCCAGGGCGTGCTCGTAGGCGGACGAGGATGCTCCCAAGTGGCGTACGGCCTCGGCCAGCAGGTGGGTGGCTTCCTCCTCGGGCGCGAAGAGGGCAACGCAGCGCAGGGCCTCACCGATCGCCGTGTCCGTGCCGAAGCGTTCGGCGTGGACCCGCGCCCGGGCGGCCAGCTCGGCGGCGCGGACCGGGTCGGTGCCGGCGAGAGCGCGGGCGAGGTCCCCGGCCCAGGGCGCCCAGACGCCGTTGAACCGGCCTCGTGGCTCCAGAGCCGCCCCCGCCGCTTCCAGTTCGGCCACGGCCTCCGCGGTGCGCCCCTCGGCCAGCAGCAGACGTCCGCGTACGCACGGGGCGTCCGGCAGGACCATCGCGCTGGGGTACGGCGGGCCGAAGCCGTACCGGTCCGCGACCAGCCGGGCCTCCGCCGTCCGGCCGCGGGCGAGCAGGGTGTCCACGAGGAGACAGGTGGCGTCCCAGTGGACGGGCAGTCCGCTGCCGGCCCGGTCGGCGAGGCGCAGCCCTTCACGCAGGAAGCCCTCCGCCTCCGCGAGACGGCCGCGCCTGCGGTGCACGAGGCCCAGGAGGGTGTGCGAGAACGCGAGGTGCGCGCCGCTCCAGCCGGAGATCTCGAAAGCGCGCACGGCCTCGCCGAAGAGTGCCTCGGCCCGGTCGAGCTGGTCGGTGAACGCGTAGGTGATACCGACCATCGCGGGGAGTTCGAAGCCCCATTCGGAGTCGGTCCAGCCGAGCCCGCGCGCGGGCCGTCCGTCGACGAGTGCGCGTTCGCAGAAGCCGGTGACGAGCTGGGCGTTCTCGCCACGCAGCATGGCGTCGAAGGCCCGCAGTGTGAGCAGGGCGCGCTCGGCGTTGTCGCGACCCTTGAGGTGGTCCGCGTTGCGGGCGAGGCGGGCCGACCGCCCGGGGCCGTCGTCCTCGGTCGCCTGCATGCCCTCCCACAGGAAGTGCGCGGCCTGAAGACGCATCAGGCCGGGGCCTGGCGCCGTGCGGGAGGCCTCGGCCGCGAGTGAGAGCGCCGCGTCCTTGAGCTGGTTGTTGTGGGACAGGGCGGCGGCGAGCCGGAAGGTGGCGTCGATCCGGAGTGTCTCGTCGAGCCCAGGCGTGTCGAGCGCGGCGCGCAGGTGCTGCACCGTGGTGGCCGGTGAGGAGAGCAGCGTGGCGCAGCCCAGTTCGTACAGCAGCGCCGCTCGGTCACGGTGGCGCGGCGGTTCGTCCAGGGCGCGTTCGAGGCAGCGTCTGGCGGCGTCAGGGGCGCCGACCGCGAGGTGCTGCCGTGCTGCCTCGCGGAGCTGCGCGACCAGTTCCTGGTCGTCGTCCGGATGCACTTCGAGCAGATGGCGGGAGGCTGCCGCGACCCCGAGTCCGGCCTGGGTGATCGCCCAGGCCGCCCTGCCGTGCATGGCGGTGCGGGTCGCCGGCGGGATGGAGCGGTAGACGGCGGTGGCGATGAGCGGATGGACGAATTCCAGCGGGTCGAAGCCGCTGACGATACGGGCGTCCCGCAGCCGGGCCGTGCAGTCGGCGGCCTCGGCGGAGCTCATGCCGGCCAGTGTGGCGGCGAGTTCCTGGGAGATCTCGGTCCCGAGCACGGCCGCCGCCCAGGCGAAGCGGTTGGCGTTGGTGCCCAGGCGTTCGAGGCGGGCGACGAGCCCACTGCCCCGGGCCGACGCGCCGAGCTCGCGCAGGAGCCCGGCTGATTCCTCGACCGGTGCCAGTTCACGGTCCTGCGCCTTGGCGACGAGTTCGACCGCTTCGTACGGATTGCCTCCGGTGACGGCCCAGACCTCGCGGCAGAAGGGATCGTCCGCGTGGTCGCCCAGGCCGGCACGCACCAGTTCGGCCGTGGCGTCGGGGGTGAGTGCGCGCAGCGCCACCCGGATCAGTGTGGGGTGGCCCGGCGCGGCGCCGTTCCCCGGGGTGCGGGCCATGGCCCAGTCGGCGTTGCGGTCGGCGAGCTCCTTGGGGCGGTGTGCCTGGACGACCAGCAGGGGAAGTTCGGACAGCCGCGCGGTGAAGCCGGCGAGCCAGGCCAGGGATTCGCCGTCCGCCCAGTGCGCGTCGTCCACTATCAGGAGCAGCGGCCGGTGGCTGAGGCGGGAGGCGAGCCGGGACACGACGTAGTCGAGGCCGTCCCTGACACCTTGCGGGTCGGCCTGCGGGCCGCTGGGATCGGCGAGGCCCAGTGCGGGCGCGGCGATCTCGAACCAGTCGCCGAACAGCGCGCGGATCTCATCGGCGGGGAACTGGTCCAGCGCGGGCTGGAGCAGTTGGCGTACGACGTGGAACGGCACCGAGGTGACCGTCTCGCCGCCGCGTGCGGACCAGATGGTGCAGCGGTCGGCTGCCATGGTCTGGATCTCTCCGAGCAGGGCGGTCTTGCCGATGCCGGCTTCGCCGCTGAAGACCAGCAGCCCGCCCGCCGCTTGTCCGCCGCACAGGGCGTCCAACGCCTTCGCGGCGGCAGCGAGTTCCGGTTCGCGCTCGTACAACGGCCGGGACGGCTTCATGCCTCCCCTTCCCAGGGTGGTTGCGGAGAGCACCGACCCTATCCGCGCGCGGGTGCCCAAGGACAGGGTTCCCCTGGTTCTTCGCAGGTGCGAGGCACAATCGGACGATGGACGCATCTCGCAGGGACCGCGACGAGGAAGGGCGGGCGCGCAACGCGCGCCCCCGGGACGGGCTGGGGCGCCCCCTGCCGTACGGGACTCCGGGTGTGGAGCGGCAGCCCGAGGGAGTGGTCCGCTCCCCCGGTGAGACGGTGCGCGAGGCGCAGCGGCTGCTGGACGCGGGCATGCCGTTCCATGCCCATGAGGTGTTCGAGGACGCCTGGAAGTCGGGGCCGGACGCGGAGCGGGAGCTGTGGCGGGGCCTCGCGCAGATGGCGGTGGGGCTGACCCATGCCGCCCGTGGCAACACCGCCGGCGGGGCACGGCTGTTGAGGCGGGGCGCCGCCGCCGTCGAGGGCTTCCGGAAGTCGGATCCGCACGGGATCGGGGTGGCCGGACTGATCGGCTGGGCAACGGAGTTGGCCGGTCGTGTGGAGCCTGTGGGGCGCGAGGGTGCGGGGGCCGGGCACGAAGGCTCCGGGCTCGTGGACGCTGCGGCGGAGGCCCCGTGGTTGCTGCGAGGGGACCAGCCCGGGAGGTAGGCACGTACGTGCGATAGGTTTTGCTCCTTCTTGACGGCGTGTTGGTCACGCCCGTCACGCTCACGCTCCATCCTTCGACGACTCGCTCAGGAGACGGACGCCCCGATGACCGACATCATCAACGGCCTCGGCCGTGCCACCGCATACGGGGCCCTCGGCGTCGTACTGCTCGTTCTCGGCATATTCCTCATCGACGCCCTGACACCGGGCAAGCTCGGCCGTCAGATATGGGAGGAGCGCAATCGCAACGCCGCGCTGGTCCTGAGCTCCGCGCTGCTGGGCATCGGCGGCATCGTGTTCACGTCGATCTGGACGACGTACGAGGACTTCGGCAAGGGACTCGCCTCGACGGCCGCGTTCGGGCTGCTCGGTCTGATCATGATGGCGGTGGCCTTCCTCGTCGTGGACCTGGTCACGCCCGGCAAGCTGGGAGCCACGCTGGTGGAGCGGGAGCCGCACCCGGCGGTGTGGGTGACGGCCGCCTGCAACCTGGCGGTGTCCGCCATCGTGTCGGCTTCGATCGCCTGATCCCTGATCTCCCGCGCGATCCCCCGGTCCGGTGAACATCGCCGTGCACAGCCATTACGATCCGGCGTCATGAGCACTTCGGACCAGGACCAGGATCAGCACCAGGAGCAGGAGGGGGACCAGGAACCCGGCGACAGCCCCGAGACGATACCGGTGACACCCCAGCCCGCCACGCAGGAGCGGAGGCTCACGCCACGTCAGGCGCGGCGGCTTCGGATCGTTCTCTCCTCGGCGGGCATGGTGGCGATGGCCGTCGTCCTGGCCCTGCGGATAGCGAGCCGGTCATCGGTCCTGGTGGTCGGGGTCTACGGGCTCGCGCTCATCCTCTGCGGTGTCGTGATCGAGCTCAGCAGGAACGGCCGCACGCGTCTCGGCAGCTGGCTGCTGGGCGTGGGGCTGGTGGCGGCCGTCGGCGCGGACTGGCTGCTCATACCCTGAGCCGGTCCCGCCGGTACGTCACACCGCGGTGATCCGTACGGAGGTGCCGTCCGGGTCGACCCGGTCGAGCCAGTCGGCCGCCAGGCGGAAGGGCCTGCCCGGAACGGCAGGCAACAGCATCCGCTGCCGGTGGAGTTCGCGCCCGTCCTGCGCGACGACGAGCAGCGGCCGGGCCAGCCGCCGCGCGGTGCGCAGCACGAACCGGTTCTCCAGGGGGCGCGCTCCGTCGGGCCCCGTCACGTTCGGGGCGATCCAGCGCAGGGGCTCGTCGAGGACCAGTGGTCGTCCGCCTCCGGCGGGTTCCTCCGTACCTGCCAGCCGGTGCAGTACGGGTACGGCCACGGCTCGGCCCTCCTGGGCGGCGGACCCCGCGCGCTCGACGGCGTGCAGCAGATTTCCGGCGGCGAAGACGCCCGGCCGCGAGGTGCGGTACGCGGAGTCGTACGCGGGTCCCCGGGTGCCGGGGTCGAGGATGATGCCACCGCGTCGGGCCAGTTCGTGGTCGGGGATGAAGTCCCCGGTCAGGATGACGGTGTCGCAGCGCAGCGTGGTGGTCCTGCCGTCGTCGTGGCGCAGCGCCACCCCGGACACCCGGGTCCTGCCGGTGAGGCCGGTCACCGTGGCGCCGGTCAGCAGCGGAGGGTGCCGGCTCCGCGTGCGGAAGAGGCGGGACGGCTGGTCGGTGACCACGGCGACGACTTGGACACCGGCGGCGCGCAGGGTGGCGACCGCCGCGTGGCTGACGGGCTCGTTGCCGACGACGACCGCCCTGGCGCCGATGCGCTGCCCGTACAGGTGGACGGCCTGCTGGAGTTCGCCGGTGGTGTAGACACCGGGCGGCCGGGTGCCGGGGATCAGACGGGCGCTGCGCGGCCGTTCCCGGGCGCCGGTGGCGAGGACGACGGCCCTGGCGGTGATCCGTTCGGGTCCGGCGGGGCCGGTGGTCTCGACGGTGCGGGCTCCCGACCAGCCGGTGACGGTGACGCCGGTGCGCAGATCCGCGCCCGCGTCCACAGCCGCGGCCACGCTCCGCCTGGCGTAGGCGGGCCCGCTGGTCCCTGTTCGGGCGTACGTGGATCCGGTCGCCGAGGCCCAGGCGTACACGGACCGGTCGAGGCGTCCGCCGAATCCGCCGTGGTGGCAGTGCCGGGGGATTCCGCCTGCCTCCTGTTCACGTTCCAGGATCTCCACCCGGCCCGCGCCCGCGGCGGCGAGTTCGGCTCCGGCCGCGAGGCCCGCGGGGCCCCCGCCGACGATCAGGACGTCGACCTCGCGTGCGTTCCCGGTCATGGTCGCGCCTCCTCGAAGAGGGCGCGGACGGCCGCGCCGCAGTAGAAGCCCTGGCAGCGGCCGCCGCGGGCACGGGTGCGGCGCCGCAGGCCGTCCAGGGAGTGCGGCGGGATCGTCGCGGTCAGCGCGTCCCGGATCTCTCCCCGGGTGACCTGTTCGCAGTGGCAGACGAGGGTGCCGTACTCCGGGTCCTCCGCGATCAGGGCGGCACTCCGGTAGGGCCGGGGGAAGGCCTCGCCGAGGCTGGGCATCGTGAGGGGCGGGAGTGCGTGTGGCTCGGCGAGGTCCAGGCCGGTGGCCGCGAGCAGGTCCATGACGTGGTGGCCGATCGCCATGGACGCGGTGAGACCGGTGGAACGGATGCCGCCCACGGCGACGTAGCGCAGGCCGGGGTACTCCTGGATGCGGTAGTCCTCCTGGCCGGTGGCGGCGCGCAGGCCCGCGTAGACGGCGGTGACCTCCTCGTCGAGGAGAGCGGGCACGATCCGGCGCCCCTTCTCGCGGAGCAGGTGCAGTCCGTCAGCGGTCGACGCGGTGTCGGTCTTGTCGTCGAGCTCCTCGGCGGTGGGGCCGAGGAGGACGTTGCCGAACACGGTCGGGGCGACCAGGACGCCTTTGCCCGCCGGGCCGGGGACCGGCAGGAGGATGTGGCCGACCAGTTCGCGGGCGAGCTTGTCGAAGACGACGAGCTGTCCGCGGCGCGGGGTCACGGAGAACACGTCGTGGCCGAGGAGCCGGTCGATCTCGTCGGCGTACAGTCCGGCGGCGTTGACCAGGTAGCGGGTGCGCAGCGGGCCGCGCGAGGTGGTGAGCGTGTGGCCGTCGGCGTCGCCGGCGATGTCCTGCACCCGGCAGTTCAGGTGGAGGTGGACGCCTGCCCGCACGGCCTGGGTGGCGAAGGCGAGCGGGGTGGTCCAGGGGCAGATGATGCTCTCGTCGGGGACTTCGAGCGCGCCGAGCGCACCGGGTCCCAGGTGCGGTTCACGGGCCCGCAGTTCGTCCGCGTCGATGAGGCGGGACGCGTGGTAGCCGTTACGTTCGGCCTTGGCCCGCAGCCGGGGCAGCGCGGCGAGCTGGTCCTCGTCCCAGGCCACGAGGAGAGCGCCGACCCGCTCGACGGGGATGCCGGTCTCGGCCGCGTAGGCGGCGAGGAGTTCCTGTCCCTCGCGCACGAGACGGGCCTCCAGCGAACCGGGTACGGCGTCGAATCCGGTGTGCAGGATGGCGGTGTTGGCCTTCGACGTGCCGTTGCCGATGTCGTCGGCGGCGTCGATCAGGGCGGTGCGGAGGCGGTAGCGGGCCAGTTCGCGGGCGATGGCCGCGCCCACGACGCCGGCCCCGATGACGGTGACGTCGTACGTGTTCTCGTTCTCCGCGCCCTTCTCCGAGGGCAGGGGGCCGGCCGTGGTGAGGGTGACGGTCATGTGCGCTCCAGCAGGCTGTCCACCGCGGCGCGGAAGCACGCGAGGCGCTCCGACGCCTCCTCGGGGCCGATCCGTGGTTCGTACACGGCGGAGGGCCGCCACTCGGGGATCGCCCCGCTCGTCGGCAGCTGCGGGTCGAGCCCGAGTCGGGCCACCACGCCGGCGCCGAGCGCGGTCAGATCCGGCAGCGCCGACACCTCGACCGGCCGTTGCAGCAGGTCCGCCTGGGTCTGCATGAGCAAGGAGGAGCGGGTCAGGCCGCCGTCGACCCGTAGTGCGGTCAGCGGGGTGCCCTGGTCGGACGCGACGGCGTCGGCCAGGGCGACGACCTGCGCGGCGATGCCCTCGCAGAGGGCGCGGACCAGGTGGCCCGCGGTGGTGTCGAGGCCGAGGCCGGTCAGCGAGCCCCGCAGGTCGCCGCGCCACCAGGGAGCGGCGAGGCCGGCGAGCGCGGGGACGAAGGTGACTCCGCCGGTGCCGTGGACCGAGGCGCCCACCGCGTCGAGGTCGGCTGCTCCGGAGATCACCCCGAGGTCGGTGAGCCAGCGCACGGCCGAGGCCGCCGTGTAGACCTGTCCGTCGAGGCAGTAGTCCGTCTGGCCGCCGAGACGCCAGGCGACACAGCTGACCAGGCCGGTGGAGCCGGTGCTGGGCCGTGGGCCGGTCTGGGCGAGGAGGAACGCCCCCGTGCCGTAGGTGCATTTGGCCTGGCCGGGTTCCAGCGCGCCCTGCGCCAGCAAGGCGGCCTGCTGGTCGACGAGGAGGCCGGTCAGGGGGGCTTCGCTCCCGAACGCGGTGGTGGTGCCCACCGGTCCGGCGCAGTCGACGACGGTGGGCAGCCGCTCGTCGGACAGGCCGAAGATCTCCAGGGCGGCGGGCGACCAGCCGACGTCGTGGAGGCCGAGCAACTGGGTGCGTCCCGCGGTGGCGGCGTCGGTGACGAAGGCTCCGGTCAGCTGGTGGACCAGCCAGGAGTCACTGGTGGTCACGACGCCTTCCCGGGTCAGCTCACGGCGTACCCACGCCATCTTGGGGGCGGCGAAGTACGGATCGAGGGGCAGCCCGGTGAGCCGCTTCAGCTCGTCCCCGTGTGCGGCGAGACCGTCACAGATTCCTTCCGCGCGCCGGTCCTGCCACACCACGGCGTCGGTGAGTGGCCGGCCGGTCGCGGGGTCCCAGGCCAGCACCGTCTCCCCCTGGTTGGCCAGGCCGACGGCCGTCACGGGTTCTGCGGCCTCCGCCACCGCCTGCCGGCCGGCGTCGAGGACCGACCCGACCAGCTCGGCCGGATCGGCCTCCACGAGGCCTCCGGCGCCGTACCACGGGCGCACCGGCGCGGAACCGGAACCGATCACGCCCCGTTCGGGGCAGATCACCAGCGCCTTGGTTCCGGAGGTCCCCTGGTCGATGGCGAGTACCGGTCCTGTCATCGACGCTCCAGCCGTGCGGACCGCCCGGACCCGGGCGGAATCGTGATCATCTGGTCCCTGCGCCCACAGTCATGCAGTCCATGCCCCGCGTCAACCCTCTTCAGAACATCCCGTCCGGAGCGCTCGACAGAGATCAACGTCCGGTGGACGGGAGCTACTTGAATAAGATCCGCAGAGTCACCGGAAGGTGGGCGCGCGGCGCTCTACACTCACCGCCCAGTGGACAACCGGACGATGACCACCGGTAGTTCACGGTCGAACAGCCCAGCCCCCCACGTTCCTTGAGGATTCATGCCGAGAAGAACCTGCGCCGTGCCGCTGTGCCCGGCTTTCCGCCCCACCCTCCACGCGTGTTCAGGGTCGGGGCGCGTACATGACTACCGGTGATTTCCGGCCGGTCTACCACCCCGCGGGGCACGACCACGCGTTACGTGTGGCGCTGCAGGATCTGCGTACCGGCCGTTGGCTCGCCATGCGGGATCTGCTGGAGAGCACACCGGACTGGGCGCTGTGGACCCAGCGGACCCAGGTCCTCGCGGCCGTGGCGGCGGGCTCCGACACGGTGCACGCCTGGCTCGCCGAGGAGCCGCGGAGTGTGGCGGCCACGGTGATGCGCGCCCGGGTGACCGTGGAACGGGCCGTCCGTGCCCATCGGGAGAGCCACCCGAGCGCGCAGAAGCTGTGGCAGGAGGCGTGGGAGGGATGCCGCTCGGCCGCGCACGCCTCGCCTGGGGACCCGGTGCCCTGGGTCTGTCTCCTCGCACTGTCCCAGCTCGACGAGGGACAGCGTCTGGAGGAGCACCGACTGCTGCCGCCCGGTCCGATGCTGTTCCCCGGGCCGTGGGGACTGCTGGCGGAGGCGGACAGACGCGATCCGTTCAATCGCGAGGCGTATCACCGGATGCTGCAGTTCGTCTATGCGAGGCAGGCGAACGGCACGCTCTCGGAGGCGGTCAACTTCGTCCAGTGGGCTGCCTCTTCCGCTCCGGAGGGCTCCGCGCTCCATGTACTGCCCCTGTACGTCCGGGTGGAGCGCTACCGCCGCGAACACGGCAACGAGCGGGCACTGGATCTGCACTGGGTCACCGAGGACGGTGAGCGCGACGCCCTGCGCGCCCTGCGCGTCTGGTTCACCGGGGCGGCCCCGGCTGCCCGGTCCCTGCTCGATCTCAACCATCTGGCCCACGCGTTGTGGGGTTCGCTCCGGTTCTGCGACGCCGCACCGGTGTTCCGGGCGATGGGCCCGTACTACACGTCACTCCCTTGGGCCCATCGCACCCGCGCCCGCACCGGGCAGGACCAGGCCGGTGCCGAGGACGTGTTCCTGCGGGCCCGGAGCCGCTGCCTGACCGCCGGGCACGAGCCCGGCAGGGAACCACCGCACGGCTGACCGCCGGCCCCGCCCCGCGCACTTCCGCGTAACCCCCGTCCCCCACCTGGAGGTCATCGCCATGTCCATATCCGCCTCGACCCCGTCGAGCACGGAGCCCGCACCGCAGAAGGACGAAGAGCAGCGGCTGCGTGAGCTCGGTTATCAGCCGGTACTGGCACGCCGCATGGGCGGCTTCGGTAACTTCGCGATCAGTTTCTCCGTCATCTCGATCCTCTCCGGCTGTATGACGCTGTACGGATTCGGCATGTCGACCGGCGGCCCGTCCGTGATGCTCTGGGGCTGGGTGGGTGTCGGCCTGTTCGTGCTCTGCGTGGGCATGGCCCTGGCCGAGGTCACCAGCGCGTATCCGACGTCGGGTGCCCTCTACTACATGGCCGACCGGCTCGGCGGCCGTAAATGGGGCTGGTACACCGGGTGGTTGAATCTGCTGGGTCTGCTGGGCGCGATCGCCGGCATCGACTACGGGGCGGCGCTGTTCACCGGCGCCCTGCTCAATCTGCAGTGGGGGTTCGATCCCACCCCCGGATCAACCATGGTGATCTTCCTCTGCATCCTGCTGCTGCACGCCGTGCTGAACCTGTTCGGTGTGCGCCTGGTCAGTGTGCTCAACTCGATCAGTGTCTGGTGGCATCTGGCCGGTGTCGCCGTGATCGTGACGGTGCTGGCGATCGTGCCCGCGAACCACCAGTCGCCGTCGTTCGTCTTCACCGAGTTCGTCAACGACACGGGCTGGGAGAATCCGCTCTATGTCGCGGCGATCGGGCTGCTGCTGGCGCAGTACACCTTCTGCGGTTACGACGCCTCCGCCCATCTGTCCGAGGAGACGTCCAACGCGTCGGTGACGGCGGCCAAGGGCATCGTCCGGGCGATCTGGGTCTCCTGGATCGCGGGTTTCGTCCTGCTGGCCGGGCTGACCTTCGCCATCCAGGACTACGCGGGTACGCAGAACAGCGCCACCGGGGTTCCGCCCGCCCAGATCCTGATCGACGCGCTGGGCACGGCGGGCGCCACCGCCATGCTGCTGATCGTCATCGCGGCGCAGCTGTTCTGCGGCAACGCCGAGGTCGCCGCCGCGAGCCGGATGGTCTTCGCGTTCAGCCGCGACAACGCTCTGCCTGGTTCCGCGCTCTGGCGCAAGGTGAGCGCGCGCACCCAGACCCCGGTGCCCGCCGTGTGGCTGTCGGTCTGTGTCGCCGCGCTGCTGGCGGTGCCGTCGCTCTACTCCGCGACCGCGTACGGCGCGGTGACGGCGATCAACGTCATCGGGATCACTCCGGCGTACGCCATCCCGATCTATCTGAAGCTGCGCGCCGGTGACCGCTTCGAGCGCGGTCCCTGGCATCTGGGCCGCTGGTCCAAGCCGATCGGCTGGATCGCCGTGGTCTGGGTGGCCGTCGTGACCGTGCTGTTCCTGCTGCCGCAGTCCTCGCCGGTGACGATCGACTCGATGAACTACGCGTCGGTCGCCCTGGTCGTCGTCCTGGTCCTGGCCACGGTGTGGTGGTTCGTCGCGCGCCGCACGTACAGCACTCCGTCCGCGTACGGGAACGCCCGTGAGCAGGCGGAGATCGCCGAGGGCATCGTCTGACAGCACCTCCCGCAGGCGGTCTTCAGAGCAGCAGCTGGAGGCCGCCCAGGACGGTGGCTCCGATCACGATCCGGTCGAAGACCTTCTGGTTGATCCGGCCGACACAGGCGCGGCCCAGGTAGGCGCCGGGGACGACGAACAGGACCAGGACGGCGTCCAGCAGCAGCGACTGCGCGTCGATGAGGCCGAGTCCCACGCTGAAGGGCACCTTGGAGGTGTTGACGATCAGGAAGAACCACGCCGACGTCCCGAGGAAGCTCAGCTTGCGGAAGCCCGCCGACAGCAGGTAGAGCGACATCACGGGGCCGCCCGCGTTGGCGACCATGGTGGTGAATCCGCCGAGCGCCCCGTACGAACGGGCCTTCAGGCGCCCACCGCGCGAGGGTTCGTCCGTGTCCGCCCCTTCCGGTGACGGCTGGGGGCGTTCCCGTCGGCGCCAGAGGGTGACGCCGGCCATGAAGAGCAGAATCGCGCCGATCGAGGTGCGTACGGCGTCGTCGTCGGCCCACATCATGAAGACGGTGCCCGCCACCACGCCCACGGCGACGGCGGGGAAGAGCCGCAGCAGGGTCGGCCAGTGGGCGTGACGGCGGTAGACCAGCACGGCGAGGATGTCGCCCGCGATCAGGATCGGGAGCAGCACACCGGTCGATTCGCGGGCCGGGAGCACGGCCGCGAAGACCGCGAGGCTGATCGTATTGGCACCGCTGACCGCCGTCTTGGAGAAGCCGACGAGCGTGGATGCCGCCGCGAGCGCGGCCAGTTGCCAGAGTGTGATGGTGTCCATTCCGGTTCAGATGGTAGACACATCTTCCTTCCGGCGGATCGTCGTTCCGTCTGGTGACCGCCCTGGAGCGCGCATCCCTCGTTATGCTGCGATCGCTCATGAGAACGTTCAAACGAACATCGCACTGCGGTAGGCAAGGGGGCCAGCATGCGGGAGCCGGTCGAGTTGAGGCGCAAGCGCATTCTCGCGGTGGTGCACGCGCGCGGCGCCGTCAAGGTGAGCACGCTCGCCGCCGAGCTGGACGTCTCGGCGGTCACGCTCCGGCGGGACGTGGAGGAGCTGGCCAGGACGGGGATGCTGCGGCGCGGGCACGGGGTGGTCCGGCCGATAGGAGACACCGGCCGGACAACGGCGGTGCCGGCCGCCCGGAGCGGAGAGCCGGCCGGCGACGGGGCCGCGATCGCCCTGGTCGTCCCGGAGCGGCATTCCTATCTCTACGAGACCCTCTACGGGGCCAGGACCGCCCTGGAGGAGGCCGGGATACGCATCACCCTGCACATCGCCCCGCAGATAGCGGGGGCCGAACGGCCGCAGGTGGAACGGGCACTGGCCGCCGGCGTGCGCGGTCTGCTGATCGCCCCCCGCTGGCGCAGCGTCACCGGTGAGGAGGCGGACTACGGCTGGCTCGCCGAGGTGGGCGTGCCGACGGTCCTGATGGAGCGACGCCCCCGGCCCGGCAGCGCGCTGCACGCCATGGACTCCGTGTGCTCCGACCACTGGTACGGGATCCACCTCGCCGTGGACCATCTGATCTCACTCGGCCACCGCCGGCTCGTGCTGGCCGCGAGGAACGACAGCCCGACGGCGCGCTCCATCCGGGCCGCGTTCACCGAGATCGCCGCCTCCCGCCCCGAGGTGGAGGACTGGTCGGTGGTACTCAGTTCCCCGGACGCGGGCCCCGGGGGGCCCGGCACCGTGGAGGAGGTCCCCGACCTCGCCGTGCTCCTGCGTGAGCGGGGCGTCACCGGCGCGATCCTGCACGGGGACCAGGAAGCCCTGATGCTGGTCCAGCGGCTGACGGAGAGCGGCATCCGGGTACCGCGGGACTGCTCCGTGGTGGCGTACGACGATGTCGTCGCCGCGCTGGGCAGCACGGCCCTCACCGCGGTCGCGCCGCCGAGAGCCGAGATCGGACGGGCGGCGGCCGAGCTTCTCATGCACCGGCTGGCCCATCCCGTCGGCACGACCGGCCCGGTGCGCCGAGTGGCACTGTTGCCCGGCCTCGAAGTGCGTGGATCGACCAGGGGGGCGGCCCGCCCGACCAACTGATCGTTTGAACACTTCAAGCTTCTTTTGATCGATCTATTGACCGCTATCGATCAGCCGATCAGTATTCCCCGTGTCTCGAATCAGGAGCCGCGGGAGGCGCACATGCCTGGTCGACAGAGCCGTCGATCCGTGCTCGCCACGATCGCCGCACTGCCTCTGACAGGCGCGCTCAGCGCCTGCGGAGGTGGTGGCGGAGACACACGATCGGGCGGTACGAGCAGTACCGGAAAGACTGTGAGCAGCAGGACCGGCAGGAAGACACAGATCACCTTCTGGTCGGCCCTGCGGGGCAGTCAGGAGGTCGTGGACGCGTTCAACCGCGGCCACGACACCATTCAGGTCGATTACCAGCAGGTCCCCTCGGGGACCCAGGGCGGTTACGCCAAGCTCAGCAGCGCGGCCCGGGCCGGCAACGCCCCGGATGTCGCGACTCTCGAATACCCCCAGGTCCCCGGCTTCGCCATCGACGGGGTCTGCCGCGACATCACGGACCTGGTCGGCGAAGGACTGCGCGCCAAACTGCTGCCGCAGGCCCTGGGTCTGACCACCTTCGAGAAGCGTGTGTTCAGCGTCCCCCTCGACATAGAACCGATGGTGCTGCACTACCGCACCGACCTCTTCGAGCGGTACGGGCTGGCCGTCCCGCGTACCTGGGAGGACTTCGAGGACGCGGCGAGGGCCGTACGCCGCAAGGGCGGTGACCGCCGGATGGCGCTCTTCCCGACGGACGGCGACACCCATCTCGCCGCGTTCGCCTGGCAGGCGGGTGCCCAGTGGTTCGACACGGCGGGCGGCGCCTGGAACGTCTCGCTCGCCGACGCGCCCACCCGTCGCGTGTCCGCCTTCTGGCAGAGGCTGACCGACGAGGACCTGGTCTTCATGAACGCGGTGGAGAGCCGGCACAGCGATGTCCAGATCGGCAACGGCCTGGTACTCAGCCGGCTCAGCGGAGCGTGGGACGCCGGTGCGCAGATGAAGGCCCGTCCGGGCCAGAAGGGCCAGTGGGCGCTCGCGCCGCTCCCTCAGTGGGATCCGGCCGATCCCGGTGTCGGGACCCATGGCGGTTCGACCTTCGCGGTCACGAAGGACAGTGCGCACCCGGAGGCCGCGATGGAGTTCATCGAGTGGCAGGTCTCGCATCCGGACGCCCTCCGGGCCCGGCTCTCCAGCGGCGCGAGCAGCCAGTACCCCGCCGCTCCCGGGCTGGTCGAGGTGGGACGCAAGGCCTTCGCGCGCGCCTACTACGGCGGTCAGGACATCTACACCCTCTTCGAGCAGGAGGCCCACAAGGTCCGTCCGGGCTGGGTCTGGGGCCCCCGGATGACGGCCACCGGCAAGCTCATGAAGGACGGACTGGCACGGGCGAGCGGAGGCCGGGGTTCCATCCTCGGAGCGGTCCGGGCTGCGCAGGAGGGCACGATGCCCGACCTCAAGGCGCTCGGCCTCTCCACCACCCAGCACTCCACCTGACCGGCGACCGCCGTTCCCAGCAGCAGAGAGGCAGGTGACACCCATGACCAGCGCCACCCCCGTATCCGTCCCGGCGGACGCCCCCGCGCGGCCGTCACCCAGGAATCCGGCCGACGCCGCTCCGGCGCCCACGGCCCGCAAGTCCGCCCGACGGCGTGAACTCGGCGCCTGCGGCGTCCTGATGACGCCGTTCTTCGTCCTCCTGGTGACCGTCTTCCTGATCCCGGTCGCCACCGCCCTCCATCTGAGCTTCTTCAGCGACGACCAGCCCGGACTCGGCTTCGGCCCGGAGCGGACGGTCTTCGCGGGGCTCCGCAACTACACCGCCGTACTGACGGACCCGACCTTCCTCGGCGGTCTCGGCGTCGTCGCCCTGTACTGCCTCGTCTACATCCCGCTGATGGTGATCGGCGCCCTGGCGCTGGCGCTGCTGCTGGACTCCGGCGTGGTCCGCCTGCGGGGCACCGTCCAGCTCGCGCTCTTCCTGCCGCACGCGGTGCCCGGCATCATCGCGGCCCTGATCTGGCTGTACCTGTACACCCCCGGCATCAGTCCGGTCATCGACCTGCTCGGCAGGGCGGACATCACCATCGACTTCCTCGGGGTGCACACGGTGCTCCCGTCCATCGTGAACATCGCGCTGTGGAGCAACCTCGGCTACAACATGGTCGTGTTCTACGCCGCCCTTCAGGCGGTCCCCCGCGAGGTGATCGAGGCGTCGGTCGTCGACGGCGCGGGCCCCGTCCGCACGGCCCTCCAGGTCAAGGCGCCGCTCGTGCGCTCGTCGATCGTGATGGTCGCCATGTTCACCCTCATCTTCGCGCTCCAGCTCTTCACCGAGCCGATGCTGCTCAGCCAGTCGACCCCGATGATCAACTCGCGCTTCTCGCCCAGCATGTACATCTACGACGCCGCCTTCACCCGCAACAACTACGGGCTCGCCGCAGCCGCGTCGGTCATCCTGCTTCTCTGCACGATCGCCCTCTCCTACGGCGTCACCCGCTGGACCAACCGCGCCGACGCCACCGAGGGGGCCGCCCGATGAGCGCGTCGACCGCATCACGCACCGCGTCCCCCCTGCGACCCCGGCTCCTCGGGCGCTCGGTCGTCAATCTGGTGGTCTTCGTCTCGGTGCTGTACACCCTGCTGCCGGTGCTGTGGCTCGTGCTCGCCTCGACGAAGGACAGAGACGCCCTGTTCAGCAGCGACCTCCTGTCACTGAACGGCTTCTCCTTCGTCCAGAACGTGAAGGAACTCTTCGCCATGGACGGCGGGCTGTACGGCCGCTGGTACGGCAACAGCCTGCTGTACGCGGTGCTCGGCGCGGCCCTCGGCGCGCTGATCAGCATCGCCTGCGGCTACGCCTTCGACAAGTACCGCTTCGCCCACAAGGAGAAGCTGTTCGGCCTGGTGCTGGCCGCCGTCATGGTGCCGCAGACCGTGCTCGCCCTGCCGCTCTACCTGATGGCCTCCGGCACCGGTCTGGTGAACACCTTCTGGGCCGTCTTCATCCCCGTCCTGTTCAATCCGTTCGGGGTCTATCTCGGCCGGATCTTCAGCCAGGGGTACGTGCCCGACGAGGTGCTCGAGGCCGCGCGGATGGACGGCGCGGGCGAACTGACCGCCTATTTCCGGGTGGCGCTCCGCATGCTGGGGCCGGGACTGGTCACCATCTTCCTCTTCCAGCTCACGGCCATCTGGAACAACTTCTTCCTGCCCATGGTGATGCTGTCCGACCAGGACCTGTATCCGGTCAGCCTCGGCCTGTACTCCTGGAACAGCGCCGCGTCCGTATCTCCCGAGTACTACCCCGTCGTCGTCGTGGGCTCGCTGCTCGCGGTGGTGCCCCTGATCCTCGCCTTCGCCCTGCTCCAGCGCTTCTGGCGGTCGGGGCTGACTGCGGGCGCCGTCAAGTAGCCGGACCACCGACCAGGAGAACCATGCCCAGCACTCCCCCCGCACTCCGCCGGCCGCGCGCCGCGCTCGCCATGGGAGCGGACGCCGCAGCCGCGGTGCTCTCCCCCGGCTCCCTGGCAGCACTGGCCGAGGTGTGCGCCCTCGCACCCGGGCCCGCGATCGACGACTTCTCGACCGAGGCGGCCCGGACCGTACTGGCGGACACCGAGGTCCTGGTCACCGGCTGGGGCTGCCCGCCGCTCCACGCGGGTGTCCTGGCCGCGGCGCCCGCGCTGCGGGCCGTCGTGCACACGGCGGGCAGCGTACGCGGCCATGTCACCGAGGCCTGCTGGGACAGGGGCATCGAGGTGTCGTCCGCCGCGGCGGCCAACGCCCTGCCGGTGGCGGAGTACACCGTCGCGATGATCCTTCTGTCCGGCAAACGGGTCCTGGAACGAGCGCGGGACTTCCGGGCCTCCCGTGCGCGCGACGCCTGGCTCGCCACGCCGGATCATGTCGGCAACTACCGCCGCACGGTGGGCATTCTGTCCGCCTCCCTGATCGGCCGACGGGTCATCGAACTGCTGCGCCCCTACGACCTGCGGGTGCTGCTCCACGACCCGTACGTCACGGACGAGGAGGCCGCCGGCCTCGGCGTCCACCCCGTCACCCTGGCGGGACTCTTCGCACAGAGCGACGTGGTCAGCGTCCACACACCGCTGCTGCCCGCGACCACCGGGCTGGTCAGCGGAGGACTCCTCACCTCGATGCGGCGTGACGCCCTCCTCATCAACACCGCCCGGGGCGCGGTCGTCGACCAGGACGCCCTCACGGACGTACTGCGGGCGGGCCGGATCCGGGCGGTGCTCGACGTCACCGATCCCGATCCGCTGCCGGCGGACCATCCGCTGTGGGACTGCGCCAACGCGACCATCACCCCCCATCTCGCGGGATCCCAGGGCAACGAATGGCGGCGGCTGGCCGATCTGGCGGTCGGCGAGGTCGCCCGCTGGGCCGCGGGCGACGGCTTCGCCCATCCCGTACGACGCGAAAGGCTGGCATTCCTCGCATGACCTCCACTCCCTTGCACCTCCCCCCTGAAGACCGCGGGCAGAGCCCGCACACCGGCTATACCCGGGCTCACTGGGAAGCGGCGGCGGACGGTCTGCTGGACGCCGCCTGGAAGTGGGCCACCCCCGGCCGGGCCCTCCTCGACCTGCCAGGCCGGCCCTCCCGCTCCGGCGTCCGGTCCGACGGACTGGAGGGCTATGCCCGTACGTTCCTCACCGCCGCGTTCCGGGTCGCCGGCGCGGAGGGGAAGGACCCGCACAACTGGCTGGAGCGGTACGCCGACGGGCTCACCGCCGGCACCCGCACGGCCGGGCGGGACGACGCAGAGTCATGGCCGCTGATCCTGGACCACACCGTGTTCGGCCAGCCGATGGTGGAGTCGGCGTCGGTGGCGATCGGGCTGCGGCTGACACGGCCCTGGCTGTGGGACCGGCTGGACGCTGCGACGCAGGACCGCGCCGAGGAGTGGCTGCGCGGTGCCCTGCGGCACTCCCCCGCACCCAACAACTGGTACCTCTTCCCCTTCTCCGTCGCGGGTTTCCTGGAGTCGGTCGGCCGGGGCGACGCGGAGACGGCGCGGGCCAGGCAGCGGGCGCTGGACCTGCTGGAGGTCTGGTACCGCGGTGAGGGCTGGTACGCCGACGGGGACGGGCGCGCCTTCGACCACTACAACGGCTGGGCGCTGCACCTGTATCCCGTGCTGGACGCATACCTGTCGGGCGACGCGGAGCTGTCCGCACAGTACGGCGCCCGGCTGAGCGAGCATCTGGAGGGCTTCTCGCTGATGTTCGGTGCGGACGGCGCTCCGCTGCACTTCGGCCGCTCCCTCACCTACCGCTTCGCGGCGGGCGCCGCGGTCGGGATGGGCGCCGTGTCCGGCCACACGCCCCTGGCGCCGGGCGTCTCGCGACGGCTGATCAGCGGGTCGCTGCGGTACTTCCTGGAGCGCGGTGCGACCGGGGACGACGGTCTGCTGAGCCTGGGCTGGCACGGTCCGCACGACGCGACGCTCCAGGTGTACTCCGGTCCGTCCTCGCCGTACTGGGCGTCGAAGGCCTTCGTCGCACTGCTCGCCCCGGCGGAGCACCCGCTGTGGACGGCGGACGAGGAGGCTTCCCCGAGCGAGGGCCCGGACCAGGTGCTGTCGCTGCCGTCGCCCGGACTGCTGGTGCAGTCGACGCGTGCGGACGGCATCGTGCGGCTGCACAATCACGGAAGCGACCATGTCCGGCCGCACGAGGGCGAGACGGCGGGCCTGTCGGACCCGCTTTACGCGCGCCTCGCGTATTCGACGGCCACCGGCCCCACGGCCTCCGCGAACACCGCGGACAATCATCTCTCACTGCGGGTCGGGGGCTCCCGCAGCAGCCGGGTCCGTATCCACCCCCTCGGCGCGGGTCATGGAAAGGGCTGGGGCTGGGCGGCGTCCTGGCACTGCCCGGTCTTCCCGGACGGCCCGCCGACCTGGCCGGGCCTGCGGGTGGAGAGCGTGACCGTCGTCCGGGGACGGTACGAACTACGGGTGCACCGGATCCTGGGCGCCCCCGCCGGAGCGCTGGCCGAGCAGACGGGCTGGGCGACGGACCCCGGAGGCGCGGTGCGTTCCGCGTTGCACGGGCTGCGCGGCTGGGCGGAACCTGAGGACGTACGGGCCCCGCAGGGCACGGCGTTCACCCGCTGGGCGGTGCTGCCCCGGCTGGCCGCGGACGTGGAGGGCACCGAGGTGCTGGTGGCCCTGGCCTCGCTCACCGCCGAGCCGGACGCCGGCCCTCTCGCCTCGGCGGTGAGCGCGGTGGACGTGAACGGCGAGACCGTCGCGGTGCGTTGGGCCGACGACGGTACGACGACCCGCATCGGCTTCGCCCCGCTGGAGGTCACGCACGGTCTCTGAGGCCGTAGCGCCGGGCACGGACGGCCGCCGGCACATGCGGATCAGGTGTCGGCGGACCCGGCCCCGGCGGCGGCCCGGGAGTGAGGCTGCCCAGCCGCGATGCGAGTCCGGCCAGGGCGGTCGCCACGGTGCGGCGTTCCTCGCGGGAGCGAGGTGGGGCAAGTGCTTCTCGACGTCGGTGAAACAGATGGCCGGGACGCGGCGCGACCGTGAAGAAAACAGAAGATGTCACTCGCCTTAACGGAGAACTGCGGAATCAGAAATGCAGTGAGTCGGCGATCAATACTTCGCAGAATCCCCTCAAATCATTTCCGGAAAGCACGGCGCACCGTTACGCTGAGGCCGCTTCGCCGATTGGCGCGGCGGCTGCCGAAGCGCCCGGGGAGGACGCTGAACTCAGCCTTCGGGGGGTGCGGGGAATCTGGGTACGGCTCTGCCACGCAAGGGAAACGGCTGACGGCACACACCCGTCCGCCCGCTTCGTTCATTCGATGAATGAACGGACAAGGCGACCGCTAATCCCTTGCGAACCCCTTTTCCCGCAGGCCCGGAATTCTTTCGACGACAAGCGAGGAAGTCCTGTGCGACGCATGACGTCCGTTTTCCTGTCCCTGAGTGCCGTTCTCGCGGCCTCCGCTCTGGCCTCACCCGCGGCCGGAGCCGCATCCGTGGCCGACAGACCTGCCGCTGCACCCAGCGGCTGGGAGGCGGTGGACGGCGCCGAGCTGGCGCGCATCACCGAGGAGGCGGACACCCGGAAGGCCCCGCTCGCCGCCGGTGACGGTGTCTCCGCCACGGCCGTGGAGCCCGAACTCCTGGCCCTGCAGTCGGCCCGCAACGGGCAGTTCGTCGCCACCGAGGTGAACTACGCGGCCCCGAACACCGGTGTGCTGCGGGCCCGTTCCGCCGAAATCGGCGGCGCCTGGGAGGGCTTCGGCGTCGAGTGGGACGAGGCTTCCCAGACGTACGCCATGAAGTCCCTGGCGAACAACCGCTACGTGGCGGTCGAGAAGAACTACACCGGCAGTACGCAGAACATTCTGCGTGCCCGTTCCACGAGCGCGGGCGGCTGGGAACGGTTCGTCCTGTACTACAACACGGAGCTCGACCGCTACGCGCTCCAGTCCACGCTGAACGGGCTCTTCGTCACCATGGAGAACAGCTACACCGGATCGCTCCAGTACGCGCTGCGCGCCCGCTCCACAGAAATCACAGGGTCCTGGGAGGAGTTCGCCCTCTACGACATCAGCGCCTGACACAGGGCAGGGTGCCCCTGATGCCCGCACGGGTCGCGGGCACCAGGGGCACCCTGTGGTTCAGAAGGAACCCTCAGGCGTCGGTGCGGATCACCACCGCGAGGGTGCGGGGCCCGTGGACGCCTTCCACTCGCTCCAGTTCGATGTCGGACGTGGCCGACGGACCGCTGATCAGGGTCGTCGGCCTCTCCGGAACCAGCCGGGCCACGGCCTCAGGGACGCCGGCCACGACCGAGGACAGGTCGACGACGCACACATGGAGGTCGGGGACGAGGGACAGGGCGCGCCGGCCTTGGTCGGGCGATCCGTCCAGGAAGATCGTGCCGGTCTCGGCGCAGCTGACGGCTGAGGCCGTCACCACGCCGTCCAGTGCGTCGAGGCTCGGTGCGGGGATGTCCGCGGAGTCCCGCTGGACCTCACCGTCGTAGACGCTGAGCCACTCCTCGTCGAGCCCGTCCGGGACTCCGATCCGCCGGGCGCCGCGCTCGTGCAGGATCTCGGCGATCACCTCGGCCGTGCGGTCGGCGGTGCAGGGATGGACCTGCGCCTTGTAGTCGACGAGCCGGTCGGTCAGGAGCGCGAGGCGTTCGCCGTCAGGCAGGGCGCGGCCGGTGCGGTAGGCGCGGGGGATCGCGGTGTCGGGGGCGGGTGCGAGGGCCAGGGCGTCCCTGATCCGGCCGAGCACCGTGTCCCGTGCGGTGGGGGTGGTGGTCACTGGTCCTCCTCGGGGGCCTCGGCCGTGCGCCGGGCGCCCTCGTCGGCCGCTGCCCGCATCGTCTCCGCACCCTCGGCCGATGCCAGCCAGGAGCGGAAGGACTGCTTGGGCGGGGCGGCGGTGTCGCGGCTGTCACTCCAGCCGCTGAGCGGGGCGGGCAGCCGCGAGATCGTGCCGTCGCGTCCGCCGACGACCCTGCCGAGCGAGGCCGCCTTCTGCGCCGCGGTGAAGAGCTTCGGCTTCTTCATCACACCGGCGGCGGCCTTCATGGCGAGCTTCTCCGCCGTGGTGCCGGACTGTTCGGTGTGCTGGTGGCGCAGTTCGACGAGCATGGAGGGGATGTCGATCTTGACGGGGCAGGCGTCGAAGCAGGCACCGCAGAGACTGGAGGCGTACGGCAGCGAGCTGTTGGGGTCGCTCTTCGCCGCGTGCATCCCGGCGAGCTGCGGGGTGAGGACCGCGCCGATCGGACCGGGGTACGTCGATCCGTAGGCATGGCCGCCGGCGCGTTCGTACACGGGACAGACGTTGAGGCAGGCCGAGCAGCGGATGCAGTTGAGCGCCTCACGGCCGATCGCGTCGGCGAGCGCCGCGGTGCGGCCGTTGTCGAGGAGGACCAGATGGAAGTCCTGCGGCCCGTCGCCCGGCGTCACGCCGGTCCACATCGAGGTGTACGGGTTCATCCGCTCGCCGGTCGAGGAGCGGGGCAGCAGTTGGAGGAAGACCTCCAGGTCCTGATAGCGCGGCAGGACCTTCTCGATGCCCATCACGGTGATGAGGGTGTCGGGCAGGGTCAGGCACATCCGGCCGTTGCCCTCCGACTCGACCACCGTGAGGGTGCCGGTCTCGGCGATGCCGAAGTTGGCGCCGGAGACGGCCACCTTGGTCGTCATGAACCTCTCGCGCAGATAGGCGCGGGCCGCGGCGGCGAGGTGCGCGGGCACGTTGTCGAGATCCGGGTCGACGCCGGGGATCTGGTCGAGGAAGATCTGCCGGATCTCGTCGCGGTTGCGGTGGATCGCGGGGACCAGGATGTGCGAGGGCTTGTCGTCGGCGAGCTGGACGATGAGCTCCGCCAGGTCGGTCTCGTACGGTGTGATGCCGGCCGCTTCGAGGTGCTCGTTGAGGCCGATCTCCTGGGTGGCCATCGACTTGACCTTGATGACGTCACTGCTGCCGGTCGCCCTGATCAGCCGGGTGACGATCTCGTTGGCCTCGACGCCGTCGCGCGCCCAGTGGACGGTGCCGCCCCGCTCGGTGACCTTCTGCTCCAGCTGTTCCAGGAGTTCGGGAAGCCGGTTCATGGTGTCGGTCTTGATGGCCGATCCGGCGTCGCGCAGGCGCTCCCAGTCGGGGAGTTCGCCGGTGACGCCGAGGCGCTTCGTGCGGATGGTGCGGGTGGCCTTGCCGAGGTTGCGGCGCAGTTGGTCGTTGCGCAGTTCGTCGTGGGCAGCCTCGGGGAACGTCCGGTCGCCGCGCAGGTTTCCCGTTCCGTACGGAGAGCGGGGCGGTGCGGCGGGCATGCCGAGGAACGTGCTCATCGGGCGGCCTCCATCAGGGCGTACGGCGCGGTGCGGGTGGATCCGAGGATCTGCGCGAGATGCAGGGTGCGCGTACCGGACTTGATGCGGGAGAGTCCGCCGCCGATGTGCATCAGGCAGGAGGAGTCCCCGGCGGAGCACACATCGGCCTTCGTGTCGGCGATGTTGCGCATCTTGTCCTGGAGCATCGCGGTGGAGGTCTCAGCGTTCTTGACGGCGAAGGTACCGCCGAAGCCGCAGCAGGAGTCGGCCTCGGGAAGCTCGACCAGGTCGATCTCCTCGACGGCGCGCAGGAGCTTCAGCGGCTTGTCACCGACCCGGAGCATGCGCAGGGAGTGGCAGGTGGGGTGGTAGGTGACCCGGTGCGGGAAATAGGCGCCGACCCGGGTGACACCGAGGACGTCGACGAGGAGCTCGGAGAGCTCGTACGTCTTGGCCTTGACCGTGGCGACCCCGGCGCGCAGCGCGGCGTCCCCGTACCGCTCGGCGACGATCTCGTGCTGATGGCGGACCGAACCCGCGCAGGATCCGGACGGCATGACGACGGCGTCTATCGAGGCGTCCCCGAACTGCTCGGCGAAATTGCGCACCAGCGGGACGGGTTCGCGCTGGTAGCCGGTGTTGACGTGCATCTGGCCGCAGCAGGTCTGGTCCGGCGGGAAGACCACCTCGTGGCCAAGGCGGGCGAGCAGCACCGCGGTGGATTTCACCGCCTCCGGGAACAGGGTGTCCCCCAGACAGGTGGCGAAGAGTCCGATACGCATGGGACCTCCTCGAACGATTTATGGTCCGACCATACTAGCCTCGGTCCGCATGGGGAAGCCTGGGGACACGCCCGGTCGGGGGAGGACGGAACGGGAGCGGGGACGGTGCGTGCGCACCGTCCCCGCTCCCGTTCTCCTTGAGCCGACCCGCCTCTACCGGGCGTCGTTCTCGTCGACCAGCGTTCCGTGGAGGCCCCGGATGTGTTCCTCGACCAGGTCCGCGGCCTCGCCGCCCCGTCCCTCGCGCACCAGCCGCAGCAGCCGCGCGTGCTGGGCGTTGAGGGCGCCCGCCGTCGCCGGCCAGTCGTCGGCGTCCTCCAGGGCCCGCAGGATCAGCGGACGGACCGATTCACGCACCGCCGAGGTGAGTGTGGACGTGAGCGCGTTGCCCGAACTCCCGGCGATCAGCACATGGAAGCGGGTGTCGAGATCATTGAACTCGGCCACGTCCACCCCCGGATCCCCCATCCGCCCGACGAGCTCCTCCGCCGCGTCGAGGTCCTCGGCCCGGGCGTGCCGGGCGGCGGCCTCCCAGCTCGAGCGCTCCAGGACGACGCGCGCCTCCAGCACGTCGTGCAGGCTGTAGCTGCCGAGCGCGAAGTGCAGGCGCAGCAGACGGCCGAGTGCGTCGTCCGGGTTGCGTACGATGCGCGCCCCGGAGTCCGGGCCCCGGCCGGGCTGGGCGACCAGGACGCCGATGGTCTCCAGCACCCTGAGCGCCTCGCGCAGCGCGGACCGGCTGACGCCGAGCACCGGCGCGAGCTCCCGCTCGGGCGGCAGGCGGTCGCCCGCCTTGAGCTCTCCGGCGAAGACCTGCTCCTCGATGCTCTGGAGCACGAGCTCATGGGTGCGGGACTGCCGTACGGGTTGCCACTCGACGGGCATCCGCTACTCCCTGTTCCGGGCGATACGCATGCCTCGACTATGTCACACAGGACATGTGGTCGGACCAAAGCAGGACCTGGTGGACCGAAACCCGGAGGCGGCTCAGCGGAGACGCGGGGCGCTGTTCCGTGACGTGCGGCGCTGCGGGTCGAGGAGCTGGGCCGCCATCCCTGCCACCACCAGCCCGGCGGCGATGAGGAGACCGTGGCCGATGACGATGCCGGACACCAGACCGACGATCCCCACGGCGAGCCAGAGCCAGGTGCTGACGGGGCGGCCCCCGCGCGGAGCGTCCCGTCCCGGGGTAGCGGTGCGTTCGGGGCCGTCGTTGCCGAGCCGGTCCTCGATGCCGCGCAGCCGCTCGTCGTAGTGGGCCATGGTGACTCCCTCCCGGATAAGAACCCGTTGGGCCGGACTCCATCGTCCAGGCGTGCGGGTGCCCGGGGCCATCGGGTCTGACACCCATTTCCGAGGGGTGCCGCCATGCAGACGGGACGGCAGCGGGCCGGGCGCGGCCTCGCGCCGCCGCTGACCGGCGATAGTGGAGGCAGTCACCCGCCCGTGTACCCGTCCGAAGGAGGCCGTGCGGTCTTGTCCCTGTTCTGGCGTATCTTCCTGCTCAACGCCGCGGTTCTGGTCGCCGCCGGGGCCCTGCTGCTGCTCGGCCCGATCACCGTGTCCGCCCCGGTGGTGCTGACCGAGGCCCTGATCCTGGCCGGTGGCATGGCCCTGATGCTCGGCGCGAACGCGCTGCTCCTGCGGCTGGGGCTCGCGCCGCTGCAACGGGTGACCCGGGCGATGACGACCACCGACCTGCTGAGCCCACGGCCGCGCCTCGAGGTTGCCGGCGAGGGGGAGGTCGCGGCCCTGATCGAGACGTTCAACAGCATGCTCGACCGCCTGGAGGCGGAGCGCGCGACCAGCAGCGCCCGGGCTCTCTGGGCGCAGGAGGCCGAGCGCCGCCGGGTCGCGCAGGAGTTGCACGACGAGGTGGGCCAGACCCTGACGGCGGTTCTGCTGGAGCTGAAGCGGGTCACGCGTCACGCCCCGGACCCCCTGCGCGAGGAACTGGCCCAGGTCCAGGAGATCACCCGCGGAAGTCTGGACGAGATCCGTCGGATCGCGCGACGGCTGCGCCCCGGGGTGCTGGAGGAGCTGGGACTGGTCAGTGCCCTGACGGCGCTGACCACCGAGACCCCGACGCCGGGAGGGCTGACGGTCAGACGGCGGATGGAGAAGGATCTGCCCGCGCTCGGCGAGGAGGCGGAGCTCGTCGTCTACCGCATCGCCCAGGAAGCGGTCACGAACACCGTCCGGCACGCCCGGGCCACCCTGCTCGAACTCTCCTTGCTCCGCAGCCCCGACGGAGTGGAGCTGCGTATCCGTGACGACGGCCGCGGCCTCGGGGACGCCCCCGAGGGCGCGGGCCAGCGCGGCATGCGCGAACGTGCCCTGCTCATCGGCGCCACACTCACTCTCGGGACCGGTACGACGGGCGGCACGGACGTACGCCTCGATGTGCCCGTAAGGAACGGAAGCGCCTGACCATGCCCCACTCCCCCGCCGGGTCCGGAAAGACCCGTATCCTCCTCGCCGACGACCACGCCCTGGTCCGCCGCGGCGTACGGCTGATCCTCGACGGCGAACCGGACCTCCAGGTCGTCGCCGAGGCGGGCGACGGTGCCGAGGCCATCGAGATGGCGCGCGCGGAACGCCCCGACCTGGCCGTCCTCGACATCGCGATGCCACGCCTGACGGGCCTCCAGGCGGCCCGTGAACTGTCGCGGGTCATGCCGGAGCTGCGCATCCTGATGCTCACCATGTACGACAACGAGCAGTACTTCTTCGAGGCGCTGAAGGCCGGTGCCTCGGGTTTCGTGCTGAAGTCCGTCGCCGACCGGGACCTGGTCGAGGCGTGCCGGGCGGCGATGCGTGACGAACCGTTCCTCTACCCGGGCGCGGTCACCGCCCTCATCCGGAACTATCTGGACCGGGTCAGGGAGGGCGGCGACGTACCGGACCGGGCGATCACCGAGCGCGAGGAGGAGATCCTCAAGCTGGTCGCCGAGGGCCATTCGTCGAAGGAGATCGCGGGCATGCTCGTGATCAGCGTCAAGACGGTCGAGCGGCACCGGGCCAATCTGCTGCAGAAGCTGGGGCTCCGGGACCGACTGGAGCTCACGCGTTACGCGATCAGAGCCGGGCTGATCGAGCCGTAGGACACCCAGCCCCTAACTCGCCGTCGCCGTACGGGACGAACACGTCCCGCCGCGGGCGGACTTGCCGGCTCCGGGCGCGGCGGGCACATCGGCCTGGGACGTGATTACGGCCACCCTGTGCGTTTCATACGTTTCTCACCCAGTGCGCCTACGGTGCTCTCGTGACCCAGACGACCCCGCCCGGCTGGCATCCAGACCCCGGGCACTCAGGAATCGGCCCCGCCCAGGAACGCTGGTGGGACGGGAGCCGCTGGACCGACCAGCTCCGGATACCTCCCGCGACGGTCAGACGCCGTCGTATACGCATCGGTGCGGGCATCGCCGCCGGTGTCGTCCTGCTCGCGGCCGTCGGTGGCGGCGCGTACGTGTGGGGCGACAGTTCCGACGACCGCGCCGGCAGCTCGGCCGAGGCCCCCTCCGGCCCCTCGGGCAGCCCCCGCCTCCCGGGCGCACCGGACGGTGGACAGGACGGCGGCGGGCAGGACGGCGGACAGGGGCAGACCCCCGACCAGCAGATGCCCGAGGTCGAGGACGGGTACGCGACCGACCTGGCCAGTGGGATCAGCATCCCCGTGCCCGACGGGTGGACCGGGCAGTCCGGGCCCATCGGCGCCGGACTGACGACCGGCGAGTACGCCTGTCCCGGCGACGCGAGCGAGAAGTGCGTACGCGGCGGGGTGTTCTCCGCACCGGCGCAGGCGCTGAAGGTCGAGGCGACCACGGCGAAGGCCGCGGCCGAGGCCGACATCGAGACCAACGCCGAGCAGTCGTACGGCGAGAAGATCTACGGCGGGATCACCTCGCACGAGGAGCTCAAGTCCGAGGCGGTCACCGTGGCCGGCCAGAAGGGCTACCGGGTGCGCTGGAAGGTGGTGACGAAGAACGGCGACGACGGCTACGTCGAGTCGCTCGCCTTCCCCTCCCCCAACTCCGCGGAGATGCTGGTCGTCGTCCGGTCCGGTTTCGACGTCAACGACAAGGCCCCGAAACTCTCCGTGCTGGACGACATCACCGAGGGCATCAAGAAGGCCTCTTCGGCCGGCTCGGGCCAGGACACCTGAACCGACCTCGTCACCCCTCACCGCCGTACCGTGCAGGGCACTCCGGTACGGCGGCCGGGCCGGGCACCGTATCCGGGGCCCGGCCCTTCGACGAGTCCGGCGGGCCGAGCGCGGGTGAGCGCAGGTGAGACCCCACTCATCGCCGTCGCCAGGGCGTTCCACGCCGAGCCCGCCGTGCTGGTGCTCGACGAGGCGACGAGTTCCGTGGACACCCGGGCGGAGGTCGTCATCCAGCGGGCGATGAACACGCTGCGCAAGGGCAGGACGAGCTTCGTGATCGCGCGCCGTCTGTCCCCCGTCCGCGACGCGGACGTCGTCGCCGTCATGGAGTCGGGGCGGATCGCCGAGCAGAGCACCCACGAAGAACTGATTCACGCGCGCGGCACCTACGCGCACCTCTACGATGCCCGCACCGGCGTTGCTCCGCCCTCGCCGGTCGCGAAGACAGCCGACGACCGATGACGCACTCCAGGCCCAACGACCGAACACGCCCGACCACGACCGATAAGGACCGCACCGTGCCCGACGGAAATCTCCTCGCCGTCAGTGATCTGCATGTCGTGTACGACGAGAACCGTGCCCTGGTCGAGAAGCTGCGCCCCGCCTCGGAGGACGACTGGCTGATCGTCGCGGGTGATGTGGCGGAGAAGTACGCGGACGTCGAGTGGGCCCTGCGGTTGCTCAGCGACCGCTTCTCCCGGGTGATCTGGGCTCCGGGCAACCACGAACTGTGGACCCACCCACAGGACCCCTGCGATCTGCGGGGCGAGCATCGCTACCTCCGACTGGTGGAACTCTGCCGGGAGTTGGGAATCGACACCCCGGAAGACCCCTATCCGGTCTGGCGGGGCGCCGGCGGGCCGGTGGTGGTGGCGCCGCTGTTCGTGCTCTACGACTACTCGTTCCGGGCGCCCGGTGCCACCACGGTGGAGGAGTCGCTGCGCCTGGCCCACGAGGCGGGCATCGTCTGCTCCGACGAGTACTTCCTGCATCCGGATCCCTTCCCGAGCAGGGCCGCCTGGTGCCGCTCACGCGCCGAGGAGACCGAACGCCGACTGGCGGCGATCGACCCGTCCCTGCCCACGGTCCTGGTCAACCACTATCCGCTGGTCCGTGACCCCACCCGGGTCCTGCATCACCCGGAGTTCGCCCAGTGGTGCGGCACGGACCTGACCGCCGACTGGCACGTACGGTTCCGCGCCGCCGCCGTGGTCTACGGGCATCTGCACATACCCCGGGTCACGCGCCACGACGGGGTGCGCTTCGAGGAGGTCTCGGTCGGCTACCCCCGCGAATGGCGCGACCGCCCGCCACGGGAACCCCTGCGCCGTATCCTTCCCGCGCGCACTCCCCAGGCCGTCCGGTGATCCGCGGCACGCTGCCCCCGGCAGTCATGACGGCGGTGTCCTACGACGACGGCTCCGAGCCCGGCGAGGAACTGTTCCCCGAGGAGAGGGAGCTGATCGCGCGGGCGGTCCTCAAACGGCAACGGGAGTTCACGACCGTACGCTTCCTGGCCAGGCGCGCGCTGCGCAGCCTGGGCCGGCCGCCTGTGGCGCTTCTCCCGGATCGCCGGGGCGCTCCCCGGTGGCCGGAAGGAATCGTCGGCAGCATGACGCACTGCGAAGGCTACCGGGCCGCCGCGGTGGCAGGGGCGGAGGACACGGTCGGGCTGGGTATCGACGCCGAACCGAACGCGCCCCTGCCGGAAGGGGTCCTCGACGTGATCTCACTGCCGCACGAGCGGAACGGTCTCGCCTCGCTGAGCGCCCGCCAACCCGGGGTCAGCTGGGACCGGCTCCTCTTCAGCGCGAAGGAGAGTGTCTTCAAGGTCTGGTACCCGCTCACGGGACGCGAACTCGACTTCTCGGAGGCGGAGATCGACTTCACTCCGTCCGGACGGACCTTCCATGCGCGGCTGCTGGTCCCGGGCCCCGTCGTGGAGGGCCGTCGCCTCAGCGGATTCGAGGGGCGCTGGGCCGCTGAACACGGCCTGGTGGCGACCGCCATCCACCTGCCCCGCAGCCGCGTCCAGGCCTGACGCGGTCGTGGGTACCTCGTGAACCGGGAGGGGGAGCGAAAGGAACCGCCTCGGCACGCCCACCAACTCGTCGGGGTCCCACAGCACGGTACGCAGCCGGGGTACGGCACCGTAGTAGGCAGAACTCCTTGCCCTCGGGTCGGTGAGCACGTGCCGCTGCTCCTCGCCGGTCCGACCGACGCGGCCCCGTCTCGAGCTTCAGAGGCGTTCGAGCTCGGCGTCCTGTTCGCGACCGGTGGCGTCGACGTGCAGCACCCGACTCCACCTGTGGACCTGCCTCGCCGCCGTCAATCAGAAATGGATCCTGCCCGGCTGAGCGGACTCCCGGCTCCGTCGTCACACGGGGAGGCGGGGACGACGGCGGGGCGCCACGCCGAAGCACCCCGCCGCCGTTCGTCCTGCGAGGAGCGGGCACCGTCACGAAGTGTGCGGGCAGATCGGCGGCGCGGCCAACACTGAGCACGGGCCCCAGCCCGGCCAGCCGCTGACCGGCCAAGGCACCGGTCCCCCAGCCGATCCCCGACCGGCCCCCTGAAACGATCAAGGGCCGGTTTCGGATTGCTCCGAAACCGGCCCTGACCTGCGACTGTCTCCAGTCGGGACGACAGGATTTGAACCTGCGACCCCTTGACCCCCAGTCAAGTGCGCTACCAAGCTGCGCCACGTCCCGCTGTCCGTCTGACCTGGGGTTTCCCCTGGCCGAACGCGCAAGAGAACGATACCGCACTTGCACCGGTGCTCACGAACCCGTTTCCGGTGACTTGACCTCAACCTTGCTTGATGTCGAACGCTGGACACATGACGAACCACCTGACGAGCACGACGCCCCCGCCGGTCCACGGCTACGACGAGCTGGACCGGCTGATGAGCCTCATGACCGGTGACGAGAAGCACGGACCTGCAGCGACCTCCACCCTGGACGCCCTCTGGGTGCTGTACGACCGGGTTCTGCGGGTCTCGCCCGGCACAGCCGACTCCCCCGGACGCGACCGGTTCCTGCTCTCGAAGGGGCACGGCCCCATGGCGTACTACGCCGTGCTGGCCGCCCACGGCTTCTTCGGCGAGGAGCTGCTCACCGGTTTCGGCTCGTACGACTCGCCGCTCGGGCACCACCCCGACCGGCTGCTCGTGCCGGGCGCCGAGATCGGCAGCGGATCCCTCGGGCACGGGCTGCCACTCGCCGTGGGCAGCGTGCTGGGACTGCGGGCCCAGGGGCTGACGGACCCCCGCGTGTGGGCACTGACCGGCGACGCCGAGCTGGACGAGGGCAGCAACCACGAGGCGATCGCCTACGCCGGCCCGGCCGGGCTCGAGCAGCTGCACACCGTGGTGATCGACAACGCCTCGGCGACGTACGCCCGGCCCGGCGGCATCGCGGCCAGGTTCGAGGCCGCCGGCTGGTCCGCCTGGACCGTGGACGGCCGGGATCACGAGGCGCTTTACGCCGCCTTCACCGCGCCGCACCCCGGTCGGCCGCACGCCGTGATCGCCCGCGTGGCACCCGGCCGCTGACCATCCGCACCCGAACAGGACAGAGGACACCACCATGGACACCATGCGTGACCGCTTCATCTCCACCACGACCCTCCTGCTGGACGAGGACCCCCGCATCGCCGTGGTACTCGCGGAGATCAGCCGCGACGGCTTCGACCGGGCCGAGCGGGCCCATCCGGACCGGGTGGTCAACGTCGGGATCAGGGAACAACTGCTCATCGGCGCGGGCGCCGGGATGGCCCTGACCGGGCTGCGGCCGGTCATGCACACCTTCGCGAGCTTCCTGGTGGAGCGCCCCTTCGAGCAGGTGAAGCTGGACCTGGGACATCAGGGGGTGGGCGGCGTACTCGTCAGCGCCGGGGGTTCGTACGACTGGCCGGCCGGGGGCTTCACCCATATGGCGCCGGGCGATGTCGCACTCCTCGACACGCTCGACGGCTGGACCGTGCACGTGCCGGGGCACCCCGACGAGGCCGAGACCCTGCTGCGGCGGGCCGTCACCGGGAACGACCGTGTCTACGTACGCCTCTCCCTCCAGTCGAACAGCGCGGGCCGCGCCGTCACGGGCCCCGGCTTCAGCACCGTGCGCCGGGGATCCGGCGGTGTGGTGATCGCCGTCGGGCCGATGCTCGACAACGTACTCACGGCGACAGAGGGCCTGGACGCGACCGTCCTGTACGCGACGACCGTGCGCCCCTTCGACACGGCGGGGCTCCGCAGCGCTACCGGCGCGAGCAGTGTGGCGGACGTCGTGATCGTCGAGCCCTACCTGGCGGGGACTTCGACGGCGGTGGCCAACGACGCCCTGGCCGACCTGCCCCACCGGGTACTGGGGCTGGGGGTGGGCCGGGGTGAACTCCGCAGGTACGGGCAGATGGCGGACCACCTCGTGGCGCATGGACTCGACGCGCACTCGCTGCGGCAGCGGATCACC
This sequence comes from Streptomyces sp. NPDC005794, assembly GCF_042871445.1. Classification (NCBI taxonomy): domain Bacteria; kingdom Bacillati; phylum Actinomycetota; class Actinomycetes; order Kitasatosporales; family Streptomycetaceae; genus Streptomyces; species Streptomyces sp. NPDC005794. The sequence goes on along the minus strand of NZ_JBIAIN010000012.1, from coordinate 53,686 downwards.
GGTTTCCTGCACCGCTGAGGCCCCTCAGCGGTCCGTCGGCGGCGGGCTCAGTTCCGGGTGCGCGGCGAGAAGCCGGCGCGGGGCGGCCTGCCGCCACGCGTCGGCGAGGACGGCGGTCAGCTCGGCCACGTCGTCGAGGGCTGCGAGCCGCACCCTCAGCCAGGCGTAGGTGTCGTCGTGCCCCGCGCGCACGAAGAACTTCCTCGGCTCCGAGGCGATCAGCTCGGCACGGGCCTCGACGGGGCACTTCACGCCCCTGGTCTCGTCGTCGTCCCCCAGCGCGGCGAAGATCTTTCCGGCGACACTGAAGGTGGGCCGCCCCCAGGCGAGCTTCTCGGCCGTATCGGGCAGCGACAGCGCGAGTGCGCGGACGTCGTCGGCGGTGATGGTCATCCACGCCTCCGGTGCTCGGGCTGCGTTCCTCGGCCTGCGGCCTGCGATCCGACCGTAGCCCCGGCTCCCGGCCCCCGCGAGGTGCACGGCGAGGTATGTCGGCCCATTGACCCGGACATGCCGTGTACCTACGCTGAACCACGCACATCAGAAAGCGCTTTCTACCCCCCGCCCGGCCCCACCCCGCACCGGGAGCGCCCTCATGAGCAGCCGCCCGTTACGCAGCAGGTCCGATTTCCACGCCTCTCCTCCGGCATCCTTCGCTCTCACCGCCCTCTTCGCGCTTCTGGCACTGATCATCGGCTCGTTGGCGACCGCCGCGTTCCCGAGGGCTCCGGCAGAGCCCGCCTTCCGTGTCCTGGTGTACTCGGGAGCGACGCACGCGTCCCAGGGTGCGGTCCGCGCCGGTGTCGACGCGGTGCGGAGACTCGGCGTCCAGAACGGATTCGGGGTCGAGGCGACGGACGACCCGGGCGTCTTCGACGACGTCCGGTTGACGCGGTTCCACGCGGTCGTCTTCACCACCGCGCCCGCGCCGGGGGACGGCAACGACCTCGACGCGGGCGGGCGCGCCGCTCTGCAGAAGTACATCCGGGCGGGTGGCGGCTGGGTCGGCCTGCACGACGCCTCCGCCGGTACGCGCGACTGGGAGTGGTACGAAGGGCTGGTCGGCGCCACCCTCGACCGGGGCACGCCGGTGCAGACCGGCCGGATCAAGGTCCTCGACCACGCGCATCCCTCGACGGTGACGCTTCCCGACCTCTGGGAGCGTACGGAGGAGTGGTACAACTGGCGCACCAATCCGGCCTCCTCGGTGCACACCCTCGCGCAGATCAGGGTCCGCGACGGCATCGCGGGGCTCGATGAGGGCGCGGACCACCCCTGGTCGTGGTGCCAGAACTACGACGGTGGCCGTTCGTGGTTCACCGCGGGCGGCCACGCGCCGTCGGCGTTCCAGGAGGAGGGCTTCCTCGCCCATCTGCTGGGCGGCATCGAATGGGCCGCTGGGGCGAAGCCGGGCGACTGCACCGCGACGCAGGCCGACGCCTTCCAGCGGACCCCGCTCGCCACCGGCGGTCTCACCGACCCGGTCGACGTGGCGGTCTCCCCCGACCGCCGGGTGTTCGTGGCTCAGCGCACCGGTGAGCTCAAGGTCGTCGACCAACGGACGATGCAGGTGTCCACGGCCCTCGACCTCACGTACACCCCGGAGACAGCCGCCCGTTCGGACGGTCTGACCGGTCTCGCCCTGGATCCGGACTTCGCGGCGAACAGCTGGCTCTACCTGCTGCGTTCGGACACCACGGGAAGGCGGCTGGTCCTCTCCCGTTACACCGCCGACGGAGACACGGTCGATCCCGCGTCGGAGAAACGCCTGCTCACCCTTCCGGGCCGGCGTCCCGCGGGCGGGTCCACGGGCAGCGGGGGCTCCCCGCCTTACGGGTCGCTCGCATTCGACAGGGACGGCCGTCTGTACGCGGCATCAGGTGACATCACGCTCCCCTTGGCCTCTGGAGCTCCGAACGATCTGCGGGGCGCGATTCTGCGGATCGTCCCGCAGGACGACGGCACCTACACCGTGCCGGAGGGCAATCTCTTCGAACCGGGCACGGCCGGCACCCGCCCGGAGATCTACGCGATGGGCATGCGGAACCCCTACCGCGTCACCGTGGACCCGGTGAGCGGCACACTGCTGGCAGCCGGTACCGGCGCCGACGGCACGGTGGGCCACTTCCGGATCACCGAGGCGGGGCAGGTGGGAAGGCCGTACTGCACCGGTGCTGTCGCCCACGGAGCGGCGGACTGTGCCCCGCGCGTCAACGGCGCGCCGCCGGACTCCACCGGCCCGGGCAGCGGCGTCGCGATGAGAGGCCCCGTCTACACCTACGACGCGGGGAGCCTCTACCGCACCAAGTTCCCGGAGTACTTCGCCGGGAAGTGGCTGACGTACGACCCGGCCGGGCGGCGCTTCACCACGCTCTCGTTCCAGCGGGAGGACCAGACGTTCGCCGACCCCCGGCTCGGACCGGTCGAGGCCGGTGAACTCCTGTCCGTCAACGGGGTGTTCGAAAACATGGACTGGAACCGTCCGACGGCCGCCGTCTTCGGTCCGGACGGTGCCCTGTACGTCATCGACGCAGGGCTCGGCAGCGGCACGGGCCACGACGGAGGAGAGGGAGGAGAGGAAGGAGAGGAAGGCGACGACGGCGCCGGGGTCTTCCGGGTCGACCACGTCGGCGACGGACGGCTGCCCGGTGCGGCCGTCACCACCGACCGCGACAACGGCTCCGCCCCGCTGACCGTGGCCTTCACGGGTGCGGGCTCCGGGCTTCCCGGACACGTGCCGGTCACGTACGCCTGGGATTTCGACGGTGACGGCGGCACCGACTCGACGGAAGCGAACCCGTCGTACACCTATCGCACCGAAGGGCGGTTCACGGCGCGCCTCACCGTGACAGGCCCCGAAGGTACGACAGCCATGGCCGGCCAGGAGATCACCGTCGGCAACACCAGGCCCCGGATCACCGTCCACCGGCCTCCGGACGGTGGCTTGTTCCGCCCCGGCGACACCGTTGCGTTCACGGTGGACGTGACGGACGAGGAGGACGAGGAGGACAGGGGAAACCCCGCGGTCGACTGCGCACGGATCACCGTACGCTCTCAGGTCGGCCACCCCGGCGCGCTACGCCCTCTCCCCGGGTCCTCGGGGTGCACGGGCTCAATCGTCACGGAGTCCGGGGACGCTTCCCCGGCCGGCCCGCACCGGATCACGGTGCAGTACACGGACAGGGGGGCCACGGACGTCCCGGAGCTCACGGGCTCCACCTCCTTCACCCTGCGCCCGGCCTTCCAGGAGGCGGAGCGGTTCACGGCGACCGGGGGCACCCACGACGGAGCCGTGGCGGGCAGCCGTGCCGACGCGTCGGGCGGCAGGGCGCTGACGGAGATCGAGGACGGGGACTGGGTCGCCTTCGATCCGGTGGACCTGGGCGACATCCGGTCGGTGACGGTCGGTGCGACACCGTGCGGGACCGGCGGAACGGTCGAATTCCGGGCCGGCTCCCCTGACGGCCCCCTTCTCGGCTCGCTGCCCGTCCCGGGCGCGGGCGCCGGGGACGGGGACGGGGACGGGACCGTGTCGCCGACCACCACCTTGAAGAGCGCGGGCGGCGGCGTGAGGCTGTACCTCGTGTTCACCAACTCCGCGTGGAGCAGCGAGAAGCCGGACCTGTTCGCAGTGGACTGGCTCCGCTTCCACACGGCCGGGGAGTGACCGCGGCCGGGGATCAGGGACTCGATGCCTCCCGACGCTCGATCTGTACGACGATTTCCCGGGCCAGCAGTTTGATGGTGTCGAGTCCGGCCCGCCCCCAGGCACGCGGCACGGTGTCCACGGCGCAGACCGTACCGAGCGCGACGCCCGTACGGTCGATGAGCGGGGCGCCGAGGTAGGAGCGGATACCTATGCCGTCGACCACGGGGTTGCCCGCGAACCGTGGGTAGTCGCAGACGTCCTCCAGCACCAGGGCCTTGCGCCGTACGAGCACGTGCGGGCAGTAACCGTGGTCCCTGGCCAGGTAACGGCTGCCGACCGTGGCAGCCGCAGCCAGGTCGGCTCCGTCCCGGATGCCGGCCGGGGTGTGCAGCCCCGCGAAGAACTGCCGGTTCTCATCGATGAAGTTGACTATCGAGAACGGCGTCGCGGTCACTTCGGCCACCCGGTCGGCGAAGGCGTCGAAGCTGTCGAACGAGGCGTCGGCACGCTCCCCAAGGCCGAGTATCCGCAGCCGCGCACTCCGCCGGGCCCCGTCCTGGTCGACGGGGGTGAGCAACGGCCGGCCCGTCCCGTACGGGATCACGAATGGGCCCCGAAACCCGAGAGCGGCACGGGCGCCGTGGCGTTGATGAGGTGCTGGACGAGGGTGACCAGCGCCCCGGTGCCCGAGCTGGCGATCCTGGCGTCACAGAGGACGACCGGCACTTCGGGCCCGAGATCGAGCGCCGCCCGCACCTCTTCCGGTGCGTAACGGTAGGCGCCGTCGAACTCGTTGACCGCGACGACGAATCCGATGCCACGGCGTTCGAAGAAGTCGACTGCGGGAAAGCACTCGGCCAGCCGGCGCGTGTCTGCCAGCACGATCGCTCCGAGTGCGCCCTTGGACAGCTCGTCCCACATGAACCAGAAGCGTTCCTGTCCCGGGGTGCCGAAGAGGTAGAGCACGTGCTGCTCGGACAGAGTGATACGGCCGAAGTCCATGGCCACGGTGGTCGCCGACTTGGACTCGATGCCTTCGAGGCTGTCGGTCGCCGCGCTGACCTGTGTCAGGAGCTCCTCGGTACTCAGCGGCGCGATCTCGCTGACTGCACCCACGAGCGTCGTTTTACCGACGCCGAAACCGCCCGCGACCAGGACTTTGAGGGCCACGGGGAAGAATTCGGAGCTTCCGGAGCTGTCAGAGCTGTCGTCGTAGACCATCGAGCACTGCCTCCAGCAGGGATCGGTCGGTTGGCATGTCATGGAACGCGGGGGCGTGCGCGGTGACCGCCCCGCAGTCGACCAGGTCGGACAGAAGAACCTTGGTGATGACGGCGGGCAGCCGGAGATGGGCGGCGATCTCCGCGACGGACGTGGGTCCGCCGCAGAGTTCCAGGGCAACGGTGTGTTCGGGGCCGAGGTGTACCTGGGGCTCGCGGCCCGTGGCCATCACGAGGGAGAGCAGGTCGAGCACGGTGGTCGGCCTCGTCCGGCCGTTGCTCACGGTGTACGGGCGGATGAGCCGGCCTGCCGCATCGTCGAGCAACGGCCCGTCCTGCGGGGCCGGCATCTTCACAGCCCCGGAGTGAACGGCGCTCCGGCCGGCTGCCGGAGCGGCGTCATCAGGTAGGGGCGGACGCTCTTGACCAGCATGGCCATCTCGTACCCCAGTACGGCGGCATCCGCATCGCGGCCCGCGAGGACGGCGAGACAGGTACCGGAGCCGGCGGTCGAGACGAACAGGAGCGTCGAGTCGAGCTCGACCACGACCTGCCGCACGTCGCCGTTGTCACCGAACCGTGCACCGGCGCTACGGCCGAGTGAGTACAGGCCGGCGGCCAGGGCGGCCATGTGGTCGGCGCTGTCGGTGTCCATGCCGTGCACGGATTTCACCAGGCCGTCCGCCGAGAGGAGGACAGCGCTGCGCGTGTGGGGCACGCGTTGGACCAGGCCGCTCAGTAGCCAGTCGAGGTCCGAGACCTGGCCGGACGCCATGTCGCTCGTCATGGTGCATCTACTCCTTGAACATGTTCTCGGGTCGTGGATCCGGATCGGGTGTGTGCGGTCCCTGGCGCCCCGGGTCGAATCGCTCCGCGCCGGCCGTCGCGGTGGTGGCGCCTCGGAAGGGCAGCGGGGCGAGGCCGTGGGGCCGTTGCGCCCCGATGGCCGGGGCGGGGCCGGTGGCAGTCGGCGCGGGATCCGGTGCGCCGTACGCGTCCGTCGTCGCCGGCTCGTCGGCGGTCTGGGCCTCGGCGAGGTCGACCCCACGCCGGAAGGCCGCCATCAGACCGGGGTCGAGCAGGGCGTTCTCATCCCCGGCACGGGGCACCGGGGCCTCCCTGAGCTGCGGAACCAGATGCTCCTGGTTGCTGCGCCTGGGGAGCTGAGGGCGGGCGGGACCGGTTGCGGCGGCCGGAGGCGCTTCTTGGGCAGGAGCACCGGCGTCCACAGCGGTCAGGAGGGATTCGACGCGCCCGGCTGACGGCACGGAACCGGCCGACGGGGCGGGCTCGGTCGGCGAGGCGGTCCGGACGGGCCGGACGCCCGGCGGGGACGCGGCGGGATTCGGGCGGTCGACGACCCGCTCGGCACGCAGCGGCAGCGGCGGCCCCTCCCCTTGACGCCTCTCCTGGCGGGGTGTCCGGTCCAGCCGCAGCGGGGGCTGGACCGTGGCCTGCGGCGTGGCTACGGGCGGTGTCTCCTGGGCAGGCGGCCGGTGCACGGATCCGGGCGGCGGGACGGGCGCGGTGTGGGTTGCCGTCGTGGCGTCGATGTCGATGCCGAGAAGGACTTCGGGCAGCACGAGTACCGCCTGCGTGCCCCCGTAGATGTTGCTCTGCAGCCGTACGGCGATGCCGTGTCTGCGGGCCAGGGAGGCGACCACGAACAGCCCGATCCGTCCGTCCTGGAGCAGATGGGCGACGTTGACCTGGTCGGGGTCGGCGAGCAGGGTGTTCATCCGCTTCTGCTCGGGTTCGGGCATGCCGAGCCCTCGGTCCTCCACCTCCAGGGCGAGCCCGGCGGTGACGCGCTGGGCGCGCAGCAGGACCTGGGTGTGCGGGGCGGAGAACACCGTGGCGTTCTCGACGAGTTCGGCGAGGAGGTGGATCACGTCGGCGACCGCGTGTCCGCGCAGGGTGCCGTCGATCGGCGGGACCAGCTTGACCCGTGGGTACTGCTCGACCTCGGCGATCGCAGAGCGCAGCACTTCCGTCATGGTCACGGGGTTGCTCCACTGCCGCCGTGAGACGGCGCCGCCGAGGACGGCGAGGTTCTCCGCGTGCCTGCGGATGCGGGTGGCGAGATGATCGACGTGGAAGAGGCCCTTGAGCAGGTCGGGGTCCTCGACCTCGTGCTCCAGCTCGTCGAGGATCTGGATCTCACGGTGCACGAGGGACTGCAGCCTCCGGGCGAGGTTGACGAAGACCTCGACCTTCTGTTCGTTCCCGTTGCTGCGGTGCAGTTGTGAGGCCTGGACGACGGCGGCCACCGCGCCGTCCTGCGAGCGGCCCATTTCCTGGGCGAGGAGATCGAAGGCGTCCGCGTCGTGGGCGGCGGCGGGCGTGGTCCGGCGGGCAGGCAGGGGTTCGCCGTCGCGGAGCTGTTCCAGGACGCGTTGGAGCTCGGCGTGGTGCTGGGCGGCGGTGCGCCGGAGAGCCAGAGCGCGGTCGAGTACCCCGGTGGCGACACGGCCGGCGCCGAGGAAGGCCGCCGCCACGGCTGCCACGGCGAGTGCCCCGGATCCGCCGAGTGCCGCCAGGAGGCTGCCGGACGGGCGCACCCCGGAGGCCCGGATGGTGAAGATGACGGCCGCGGCTCCGCTGAGCACCGCGGCCACGGCAGGCAGGACGGCGGTGCGCAGCAGCTGTGGTCGCAGACGGCTGTCGGGAGCGGGCTGCGCGGCGCGCGGCCGGCTGGCGGCCGAGTGCGAACGGCCACCCGGACGGCCGTGCCGTCCGCCCTCGCGGCGTTCCGGTCGCGCGGTGGGTGCGCGAAGTTGAGACATCATCGTCCTCGGTACGTGGGGCACCAGGAATCGGCATTCGTGTGGTGACACCTACGGTGGTCGGTCAGGCCCGGGTCAACGGCTGGGGCAGGCTCGACCGATAGGAGCCCATCGTTGATCACCGGCAACACACGGTAGTCGCCAATCGCCCGTGCCCGGCGTGCTGTTGTCGAAGTTGCCCGCCAGGCGTCCCGCTCTGGTATGACGACTCGCACGGGTAGCCGATTTCGTTCCCCTGCAACTCCGCACGAACGGACGGACATCGATCCGGTGCGCGAATCGCGTAGCCCGCCCGCGCGGAGGGCCCGGGCGTACGAAGGAGCGGGGAGCCCCGGACCGTCCGGGGCTCCCCGCTCCTTCGTACGCGCTCTCTCAGTCGAGGTGCGGAATGGGCACCTGGGCGAAGTCGGTGTCCGCGGCCAGGTAGAAGCTCGGGTAGGCGGGCTGGTTGTAGACGGTCTGCTGCCGGGCCACCTCCGCCCGGTACTGCGGGTCGTGCATCAGGGTGTACAGCTTGTGGTGCGTGAGTTCGGTGCTGACGTAGACGCGGACGGAGGAGCTGTCCGTGCTGGGAAGCAGCAGTTCCTCGCGCCAGTCCCCGAAGATGTCGGCGACCAGGGACGGGTTTCCCTTGGTGTGGTTGTTCGTCGTGCTGCCCTCGGCGGTGAGCAGGGTGCCACGCCGCCAGTCCCTCACCTCGGGTGTCGCGTACGTGGTGGTCGTCGCCCCGTGGACGATCTGCGTGGTCAGGTCGCCGGCCCAGCGGATGCTCTGGTTGGTTCCCGGGGTCTCCTTGCCGAGGGGCTCGCCCCGCGCGCCGAAGAGCCCGACGGGGTCACCTCCCGACCCCTCGACGGCGTTGGACCAGACCTCGAGTCCGGGGCGGGAGGGGTCGATGTCGCCGATCATGCCGCGGCCGGTGTCGACGCCGGTGTACCCGCCGAAGAGGACCTGGCCGGTGGCCGCGTCGCGCATGCTGTAGCCGTACGGGGCATGGGCCCCGCCCTCGTGGACGGCGAATATCTCCGTCCCCGGGCGACCGGGGTCGATGTCGGCGACGTGCATGGCGTCACCGTGCCCCAGCCGTGCCGTCGCGCCCGGCGCGGAACTCCCCTCCGGCAGGGTTCCGGTGGAGCTGTACAGAAGGCTGCCGTCGTCGTCGAGCGTGGCCGATCCGTAGACGATCTCCTGTCGCCCGTCACCGTCCACGTCCGCGGCGCTCAGGGAGTGGAAGCCCTGGCCGGTGAGCGAGGCGTAGGCGGGGTTACGCCCTTCGTCGCTCTCAGCCGTGTTGCGGAACGGGTTGTTCATGGTCGTGAAGCCGCTGTCCGCCTTCCACTCCACCCGCAGGTGCTTGCCGTCCCACCGGTAGGCGGCCAGGGTGGCGCGGGTGTAGTAGCCGCGGGCGAAGACGGCGGAGGGGTGGGTGCCGTCGAGATAGGCGACTCCGGCGAGGAAGCGGTCGACGCGGTTCCCGGGCTCGATGCGGCTGCCCGCGTAGTCGCCCCACATCAGCCCGTCGTCGACGCGTCCGAACGGGTAGCGGATCGTCTCCAGTTCCTTGCCGCTCGCGCCCGCGAAGACGGTCAGGTACTCGGGGCCGTCGAGGATGAAGCCCTCGAACGCGCGCAGCTTGTTGTTGGCCGAGCGGGAGGGGGCGTACTCGTCGATGAAGTAGTCGACCAGGTCCTCGGCGTGCGCACGGCTGAGGGGGTAGGGGTAGGCGTCGCGGCCGGTGATGCCGAGGGCCTTCTCGATGGTGGCGGGCCAGGTGCCGGCCTCGACCTCGGGATGGGTGCTCCATCCCATGAACACCTTGACCAGATGGTCCCGGAAGCCGGGGGCGCTCAGCTGGTAGTCGTCCTCATGCGTGTACCCGGCCGCCCGGTCCTTCCGGGGCATCGTGATGTGGCGCCGGGACACCGGTTCACCGTCGGCACCGTAGCGGGTGACGCTGGTTCCGGGAGCGGTCTTGAGCATCGTCTCGGAGCGGCCGTCGCCGTCGAAGTCGTAGACGAGGAACTGCGTGTAGTGGGCGCCCGCGCGGATGTTCGGGCCGAGGTCGATGCGGTTGAGCAGGGTGCCGTCGAGCTCGTAGGTGTCGATGTAGGTGGTGCCGGTGTAGCCGACCTGGGAGACGTCCTTGGCGTTGGACGGGTTCCACTTGACGACGTACTCGTAGGCACCGTCACCGTCGACGTCCCCGACGCTCATGTCGTTGGCGCTGTAGGTGTACGTCTGGCCTGCCGGTGTGACGCCGTCGGCGGGCTTACGCAGGGGCAGGTCGTAGTAGTCCTTCGACTCCGGGGTGACGGGTTCACTCCGGCGGCCCTCGCGTCCGTCCACGACGGCGACGACACGGTAACTGGCTGCTCCGGTCGGGGCGGTGTCGAGATAGTTCGTACTGTCCGTGACAGTGGCCAGGCGCCGGCCGTCACGGTAGACCCGGAAGTCGGTACCGCTCATACCTGTCTGCGTGGCCCCGGTGACTTCCGAGCCGAGCAGCCGCCAGCTGAGGAACACGCCCTCGTCGCTGCGTACGGCGACCAGCCCGCGGTCGAGGTGTTCCAGTTGCACGGCCCGCGCCGTGCCCTTGTCACGGCCCGACGGCTCGGCCTGTGCGGTCACGGGGCCCGCGCCGAGCAGGAGCGACCCGGCGAGGAGGGAGGTGAGGAGGGCGGCGGCTCTCCGGCGGACGGGGCGGGTTCCTGGCATCACGGCTCTCTTCCGGTTGTGTGGCTCTCGGCCGGCGATCAGGTACTGGGGTCGAAGCGGAGCCCGTGGGCTGCCGTCGGGCGTCAGCGCTCGTGGACGACGGCGGTCTCCAGTGCGGGCACCGTGAGGCGTGCCGATACGTCCTGGCCACGGATGAGTTCGTGGCCGACGGCCGGTACGTCGACGTCGTGGTCCGTGTGGTTGATGACGAAGAGGAAGCCGGTGCCGTCGTCGGCGTGCCGGCGCACGGCCTCGACGCCGGGCGGCAGGCCGGCGACTGCCGGGGCCACGTCCGCCTCGGCCAGGAGGGCGTCGACGACGGCGGCCACTCCGCCGTCGTCGGGTCGGGTCGCGACGTACCAGGCGCTGCCGCGGCCGGTGGTGTTGCGGGTGACGGCGGGCAGTCCGGCGAGCGGGCCGTCGGCCCAGGTGCGTACCGCCTCGGCGCCCTCGAGACGGGTCTTCTCGCTCCACAGGTCGGCACGGGTGCCGTCGTCCAGGGTGAGCACTTCGTCCTCCTGGAGCGGGTGGAACTCCTCGGAGCGTACGCCGAGGAGTTCGCGGAACGCGCCGGGGTAGCCACCGAGCCGCACATGGTCGTTCTCGTCGACGATGCCGCTGAAGAAGGTGATCAGGACGCTGGCGCCGGCGTGCGCGGCCTCGGCGACGCGTGCCGCGTCCTGGTCGTCGACGCTGTAGAGGGTGGGGACGACCAGGGCCCGGTAGCCGGCCAGGTCCGCCCGGGGGGACACGACGTCGACCGTGACGCCGCGCCGCCACAGGGCGCGGTACCAGCGCATCATCTCGTCGAGGTAGCTGAGGGCCCCGGTGGGATGGCCGTCCATCTCGGAGCCCCACCAGGAGGGGTAGTCGAAGACGAGAGCGATGTCCGCCGTGACGCGGCTCCCCCGAACCGGTGCCAGGGACCGGAGGCGCCGGCCCAGCTCCACGGTGTTGCGCCACACGTCGGAGTCCTGTCCGGCGTGCGGAAGCATGGCGGAGTGGTACTTCTCGGCCCCCGCGGAGGACTGCCGCCACTGGAAGAACATCACGGCGTCGGCGCCCCGCGCCACGTGCGCGAGCGAGTTGCGCAGCATCTCCCCGGTGTGCTTGGCGCTGTTCCGGGGCTGCCAGTTGACCGCCGACGTCGAGTGCTCCATCAGCATCCACGGTGCCCCGCCCGCGACTCCGCGGCTGAGGTCGGCGCTGAAGGCGAGGCCGATGTGCGCCTCGGGGTCACGGGAGACCAGGTAGTGGTCGTTGGCCACCACGTCCATGTCGTCGGACCAGGAGAAGTAGTCCACCCATTTGTTGGACGTGGTCATCATGAAGTTCGTCGTCGTCGGAACCTGCGGGGTGACCTCGCGCAGCACATCGCGAAGGGCCCGGTAGTGGACGAGCTGCTCGTCGGAGGAGAAGCGCGCGAAGTCGAGCTGCTCGGTCGGGTTGACGAAGGTGGGAGCGGATCTCGGCGGCAGGACCTCCTCGAAGGAGTCGTAGCGCTGGGACCAGAAGGCGGTGCCCCAGGCGGTGTTGAGTGCCTCGACCGTGCGGTAGCGGTCCTGCAGCCAGCCACGGAACGCCTCGGCGGCGGCATCGGAGTAGTCGTGCGGAACATGGCAGCCGAGTTCGTTGTCGACATGCCACACGGCCAGCGCGGGGTGGTCGCGGTAGCGCTCGGCCATCCGGCGTGTCATCCGCAGGGCGTAGTCACGGAACACCGGTGAGGAGACCGCGTAGGACTGCCTGGCTCCCTGGTGGAGCACGGTGCCGTCGGCGAGTTCGGGCAGGATCTCGGGGTGCTTGCGCGTGAGCCACGGCGGCGGTGACGCGGTGGCGGTGGCCAGGGCGACACCTATGCCCGCGGCGTGCAGCCGGTCGAGCACCGCGTCCAGCCAGCCGAAGTCGAACTCCCCCTCACGTGGCTCCAGTTGTGCCCAGGAGAAGATGGCGACACTGACGAGGCCGACACCGGCCTCCTTCATCAGTTCCACGTCCTCCAGCTGGACGTCCAGAGGCCACTGCTCGGGGTTGTAGTCACCCCCGTAGACGATCCCTTCGGCGTGCAGAGGCCAGGGGCGTTCGGTCGTCATTCTGATCCGTCCTTGTACGGGCACACGGATCCTGTTCCGGTGCCGGGTGGTGGGCCGTGCGGGCAGCGGTGGCTGCGGGTGGGAGTGGCGGCGCTCAGCGGGCCGACTCGACCATGTCGGTCATCTCGTCCACGAATCCCGTGGCGGCCTCGTGCGCGCCCATCCGGCCGAAGACGACCTCCTGGTTGTAGCGGACCAACGTCTGTTCGACGGTGCTGGCGCCGTTGGGGATGACGGCCGGCGAGCCTGCGACCTTGCCGTCCTCCAGCCATTCCAGGTAGGTGAGTACGGTCCGGTCGTCCTCGGCGAGATCCGGTGCGATCTGCTGACGGACCGTCTGCACGGCCGGGATGCCGCGCTCGACCCCCAGGATCTTGGCGGCCCCGGGATCCGCGACGAGGAAGTTGATCAGCAGGGCGGACTCGGCGGGGTGCTGGGACTGGGAGGAGATCGACCAGTACATACCCGGCTTGATGAACTGGAAGGGCTCGGCCTGATCGGACGGGAGGTTGACGACCGCGAAGGTGTCGCCTCCGCTGGCCGCCGCGTAGGCGGGCAGCTGACTCGAGTACGCCACGCTCATCGCGACCTTGCCGGTGGCCAGCGGGGACTGCTCCAGGGGAAGGGCCGTGGAGTCGGCGACGGCCGACGGGCTGATCGACTTGTCCGCCTTCATGAGGGACGCGCCCTCCCCCCAGAGGCCTTCCACCGTCTCGGGGGTGACCGCGACGCCGCCGTCCTCGCCGAATATCGCCTCGCCGTGCTGACGGGCGTACAGCTCGAGGGCGGCCTGACCACCCATGGGGTAACTTCCGGAGACCTTTCCTCCCGACTCCTCGGAGACCTTCCGGGAGAACGCGGAGTACTCGTCCCAGTTCCACGAGGTGGTGTCGGGCAGCTCCAGTCCCAACCGGTCCAGAATCGTGGTGTTCACCAGAACTCCGGCAGCGGTCACGGAGTTCGGTGCCGCGTAGAGCGTGCCACCGGACCTGCCGGTCTTCAGGATCTCCGGGTCGAAGGACTCCTTCTTGAAGTACCTGGACTCCTCCAGGTCGAGCAGGGCCCCTCGGTCGGCGTACGAGGCGAGGTAGAGCTGGTCCATCTGCATCACATCGGGTGAGTTACCGCCGGCCGCCATCGTCGCCAGCCGGTCCCAGTAGCCCGTCCAGTCGGAGAACTCCAGCTTGACGTCGATGTTCGGATGCTTCTTCTCGAACAGTTCGACGGCTTGCTGGGTCAACTGCTGACGCTTGTCCCCGCCCCACCAGGTCAGACGGATGGTGACCGGCTCCTCGCTGAGCCGGTCCTCCCCGGGGCCGTCGCCCACGGCGCAGCCCGTGAGAGCGACGGAGGACAGGAGGGCCGCCATGATCAGACCACTGGCCTTGCGGACCGCTCGCTTGTGAAACATGGGCATTCCCATCTGTGCCGAGGTGCTGCGCGGGCTCATTTGCCGCCGGTCGTCGCGATCCCTCGGATGAGGTAGCGCTGACCGAAGGTGAACGCGAGCAGGACAGGGACGATCGATACGGCGCTCATCGCGAACAGCGAGCCGTAGGAGGATTCGGACTGGGCGTCGATGAACGCCCGTAGGGCCACCGGCACGGTGTAAAGGTCGGGATCGGTGACGAAGATCAGCTGTGTGAAGAAGTCACCCCACGTCCAGATGAACGTGAAGATCGCCGTCGTCGCGAGGGCCGGAGTCATCAGCGGCAGGATGATCTGGAAGAACGTACGCGCGTGGCCGGCGCCGTCGATGCGCGCCGCCTCGTCCAGCTCACGCGGCAGGCCACGGATGAACTGCACCATGAGGAAGATGAAGAAGCCGTCGGTGGCGAGGAATTTCGGGACGATGAGCGGAAGGAAGCTGTTGATCCAGCCGAGTTGGGCGTAGATCACGTACTGCGGGACGATGACCACATGGATCGGCAGCATGATCGTCACGAGCATGATGGCGAAAGCGGTTTTCTTGTACCGGAAGGAGAGCCGCGCGAAAGCGTACGCCGCCATCGAGCAGGTGATGAGATTACCGATGATCGCACCGATGACGACGATGCCTGAATTCACCAGATAGGTACTGAACGGCTGCGAGAGAGCATTCCAGCCGTTGGTGTAGTTCTCGGCGGCGAACGTGTCCAGGAAGATCCCGGAGTCGGTGAATATGCTGCCGTCCGGCCGAAGTGAACTGACGACCATCCAGAGCACGGGATAGAGCGCGAGCACGACCATCGCCACGAGGAGTACGTGCCGGAGGGCTCGGCGCATCGGAAGGGTTCGTTTACGTCGCACCGGGGCACCGTCCGCCCGTGAGGGAGCGCGGTCCGCGGTCAGATTCTCAGTCGTCATAGAACACCCAATACTTCGAGGCCCAGAAGTTGATCGCGGTGAAGGCGCCGATGATGATCAGCAGCAGCCAGGCGAGTGCGGACGCGTAACCCATGCGGAAGGACCCGAAACCCTCCTGATACAGGTAGAGGGTGTAGAAGAGCGTCGAGTCGGCGGGACCGCCCGTCCCCCCGGAGACCACGAATGCCTGAGTGAAGGACTGGAAGGCATTGATGATTCCGAGCACGA
Source organism: Streptomyces sp. NPDC005794 (assembly GCF_042871445.1). Classification (NCBI taxonomy): domain Bacteria; kingdom Bacillati; phylum Actinomycetota; class Actinomycetes; order Kitasatosporales; family Streptomycetaceae; genus Streptomyces; species Streptomyces sp. NPDC005794. The sequence goes on along the minus strand of NZ_JBIAIN010000012.1, from coordinate 38,649 downwards.
GGTTGAAGAACACCATGGGGGTCAGCAGCGGCAGGGTGATCGACCGGAACTGCCGCCATGTGCTCGCACCGTCGGTCGAGGCCGCCTCGTAGTACTGGCGGGGAATCTGGCGCAGGCCGGCGAGGAAGATCACCATGGGTGATCCGAACGTCCAGACATGCAGAAGGACGATGGTCCACAGAGAGGTGTCCGGATCCGATATCCAGCTCCGGCCGACGACACCGAAGAGGCCGAGGAAGTCGTTGAAGAGCCCGTCCTCGCCGAAGACCACCCTCCACAGGACAGCGATGGCCACGCTCCCGCCCAGCAGGGACGGGAGGTAGAGCGCCGAACGGTAGAAGGACAGTCCACGCATGCCCCGGTCGAGCAGCAGGGCGAGACCGAGCGCGACGGCCAGCTGGAGAGGCACACTGATCGCGACGTACGTGAAGGTGACGGCCAGCGAATTGTGCAGCCTGGCGTCGTCCAGCATGCGCGTGATGTTGTCGAAGCCCGTGAAATCGGCAGCCTGGAGCAGGTTGTAATCGGTGAACGCCAGATAGAGCGAGACCAGCATCGGGCCGGCCGTCAGCCCCACCACACCGATGAGCCAGGGCAGCAGAAAGAAGAGGGCGGCCTTGTCGTCACGCCGGCCGGCCTTCTTCTCGTCCTTACTCAGCGGGCGCTTGCGGTCGGATGAGATCCGGCGCAGTTCAGCGAGACTCATGGCGCCCCGCTCCGGCACGTGAAGGCCCCCACGGAGACTCTGGACCGCCGAACTCCGCCAGGTCTCGACAAGGCTCGGTTCGAGCGAATGGTGAACCCATGGGGCTTTTCCCCTGACTGTAGAGCTGAACCACTTCTGAACAGGAACAACCGGAGGTTTCCGGCGCAGATCGGGTGACGCGGAACCGCGACGACCACATCGGGTTGTAACGTTTCAATCAATGACCGGCGTGGATCTCACGCCATCGCGTCCATTGATTCGGATGCAGGAGTTCTTCGCGGATTCATCACTCCGCGCACCCTTGCGCCCCCGCCCTCCGCACGCGGCGCGGGCACCCCCAGGAAAACGGAAGGACAAGGGCCTTCCGCAGAAGGCTTGTTGCGGCTCTGCGGGAGACGCTCCGACCTTGTTCCGTCCGACCGGATCCCGCTTGACCAGGAGCCTAAGCACCTCGCATGTTGACGTCAACATGCGCGCATGCAGGAATTCGGAAGCGGCCGGAAACAATGCGTGTCCCCTCCGCACAGCACGTATCCCGGTGAAGTCGGCCGGTCGCAGGCAGACTTCGGCACCCTCGGGCTCGGGAACGCCCGCTCGCATACCCTGGCGGGGATCACGTACCGAGCGGCGGAGAGGCCATGAACGGCGTGGAAGCAGAATCCGGGCAGACTCGGCAGCGACGGCGCGACGCGTCCATCGAGGACGTGGCACGGCGGGCCGGCGTCTCGGGCCAGACGGTGTCCCGCGTCGCCAACGGCCGCAGCAACGTGGGTGCCGAGACCCGGCAGCGTGTGCTGGCCGCCATGAGTGAGCTGGGTTACCGCCCCAACAGTGCCGCCCGCGCCCTGAGGTCGGGTCAGTTCCACAGCATCGGAGTCATCGTCTTCACCCTCACCTCGTACGGGAATCTACGGACTCTCGAGGCGGTCGCCGCCGCGGCCACCGAGCGGCGCTACACCATCACCCTGATGCCGTTGACGCATCCCACCCACGCCGATGTGAGCGTCGCCCTCGACCGCCTGGGCGAGCAGGCCGTCGACGGAGTCATCCTGCTCATCGAGTCGCACCTGATCGGTTCGGCCGAGGCGCGACTCCACCGGGACATTCCCGTCGTCGTCGTGGACTCCCGGGTGGCGGACCGGTCCGCCGTGGTGGACACCGACCAGTTCGCCGGTGCGCGGCTGGCGACCGAGCACCTCCTGGAACTGGGCCACGAGACCGTCTGGCACGTGGCCGGTCCCCAGGACTCCTACTCCGCCGACCTGCGCCTGCGGGGCTGGCGTGAGACCTTGCTGGCCCACGGCCGACCGGTGCCCGAGCCGATTCACGGCGACTGGTACTCCGACTCCGGCTACGCCGCCGGTCGGAGGCTCGCCGCCGAGCCGGGGCTGACGGCTGTCTTCGCCGCCAACGACCAGATGGCCCTGGGCCTCCTGCGCGCTCTGACGGAAGCGCACCGGCGCGTACCCCAGGACGTGAGCGTCGCCGGTTTCGACGACATGCCCGAAGCCAGGAACTTCATCCCCCCTCTGACGACCGTCCACCAGGACTTCACCGCCATCGGCAGGACGGCCGTACAGGCGCTCGTCCAGGAGATCGAGGGCGGAGCCCCCGCGGAGTACAAGGAGATCGCCCCCCGCCTCGCGGTCCGCGACAGTACGGGCAGACCTGCCGGACCCCGGCCGGCACCCCCCGCTCCGGTGAGCGGAGGGTGAGCGGGATTCCACCGATGTCATGGGCGCCGGCTCTCCGCCATGGTCACAGCTGCCAGGTCCGCAGCCGGCCGCACATGCCGTACCGGGCGGGCCCGGGCCGCGCGGTCTGCTCGGCCACCGTGGCGTCCGCGAGGTGGCCGGCCCGGCCGGAGGCGAGGGACGCGAGCGCGGAGACCGTATCGGCCGTACTCCGCTGAACCCCCGCTCCGACGATCGCCCGCCACTCCGGCACCCTGCCCGCGACCAGGCGTCCGGCTGCCGCGTGGAGATCCGCCAGCCCCGCGCTCCCTTCGGTGTCCACGCGAGCGCGGAGTTCCGCGTACCCGGTGAGTGCGAGGTCGCGCCGACGGCGGGCGGCGTCCGCCACCAGAGGGTCGTCGGGGCCTTCGTGCGACTGGGCGGGGAGTGCTGCCGCCTCCCGGTACCGGTCCGGATCCTTGAGTACGTCGTCAGGGAACGTCAGCACGGCGTCCCCCGCCTCGGGCAGGCCCGCGTTCGACATCACCACGAGGACGTCCAGGTCTCCGTCGTTGACCAGCCGGTGAACCACCCCCGGCGTGAACCACACGACCTGGCCAGGGAACAACCGGTGCTCGGCGTAGCCGTCCTGACTGAGTGTCTGCACCGCCCCCTCGCCGCCGATGACCACGTAGCCCTCCGACGAGGTGGTGTGCAGATGGGGCGTGCCGCTGCCCGCCGAACCGGCCCCGTCGGCTGCCGGCCAGTCGTAGACCATGAGCCTGCTGACCGAGGTTCCTCCTGGGAACGGCGGCCGGCCGCTCATCGCTCCCCCTCCTTCACCTGCGAGAGCGCGTCGCGGCCGAGCTCGGCGAGCAGCTCTGCCCGTCGGGGGTCACCGGCCCCGTCGGCGATCACGACGGCGTAGCGGAAGGTGAGTGTCTGTCCCGCGCCGAAGGGCACCTCCTCGCTGAAGAAGGGCGCCGGGTTGGCGCATCCGAACATCTCGGTCCGCATGAACCACTGCGGTGGATGCTGGGGGTTCGCGGTGTCGTCCACCATGACGACGGTGGATGTGCCGCCCTGTTCGTCGTGCTGTCCGCTGAAGCCCATCCATTCCGCGCGGGTGCCGCGCACCTCCTCGCCGCCGGCGACGCCCGGGGCGAGGATGGTGCCTCCGGTGAAGGAGCGCGGCCCGCGCCAGAACAGCCCGCCGTAGCCCGCGTTCTCGCGCCCCCTCGTCGTCGGCGAGCCGATGTCGAGCTGCTCGTCACCGACGTTGGTCATGGCCGAGGAGAAGGTGAGTACCCAGGCGTCCTGCGACCGGGGAACGTGCGCCGACCAGTGACGCTCCTCCGTGATCACGTCGGCGCCCCGTTCCTGGCCGGGGCGTGGCTGGGCACGCCAGGTGAGGTGGTGCCCCAGGCTCACCGAGTCCGTCTCGACGGACAGGCCGGTGCACCTTTCGTGGTCCATGGAGCCGTTGTTCTCCAACTGGACGTAGTCCTTGCCGTGGACGTAGGTCGGTCCGCCCCAGAAGTTGTGGTCACCGACGTTCGGCAGGGACCAGGTGATCCCCTTGTGCCAGACGTGGTCCCATGGCCGGAACGCCGTGACGACATCGCCGCCGAGGGTGCGCACGGGGTGGAAGTACGGCCGGGGTGACTCCAGTTGGACGTCGTCCGGCGCGTAGACATAGGTGAACAGGGGTGTCCCGTCGTGGGTGACGGTGACTGCCCGGTCGACGTCGTGGACGGCGTGCAGCGCCGGGCGGGTGTCGGTACGGGTCACAGCGATGCGCCTTCCAGCGAGTGGCTCTCGGCCCACGGGGCTCCGGTCCCGTCCATGCGGGAGTAGAAGGGATGACCGGGGACGATCTCTCCCTTGCGTACGGCCCTTCCGGTGAACGCCGAGGCGTACACGGCCGCGACGAGCTCCATGGTGTCGCGCGCCTCGCGCAACGGAACCGGCAGTGGCTCACCGGCGTCCATGGCGTCGAGAACGGCTCCCACCTGGTCCGCGTGGCCGCTCTGTCCGTCGGCGGTGACCGACACCAGGGAGTCGCTCACGGATTCGCGGCCGGGGACGGGTGTGATCGTCCAGTCGTCCTTGGAGTAGCCGTAGAGGTGCTCGACCTCCACCGTCGCCAGCTCCGTGTCGATGCGCAGGTGCGAGGTCTCACGCGGCGACAGGAGCGAGTTGACGATCGTCGCCAGCGCCCCGTTGTCGAACCGCACCAGTGCCGTGGACACGTCCTCGGTGGCGGTGTCGCGGGCGAGGCGGCCCGCCATGGCGCTGACCTCGGTCCAGCCGCCCAGGAGTGCGAGCAGCAGGTCGAACTGGTGGATACCGTGGCCCATGGTCGGGCCCCCGCCTTCGACCTCCCACTTCCCGCGCCACGGTACGGCGAAGTACTCCGGCGGCCGGTACCACATCGTGTCGCAGACGGCGACGAGCGGACGCCCGAGGGAGCCCTCGGCCAGGAGTTGACGCACTTCCAGTCCGGCAGCGCCGAAACGGTGCTGGAAGACGACGGAGACATCCACCCCGGTGCGTTCGGAGGCTTCCAGCAGTTCGTCGAGTTCGGCGAGGCTGAGGGCCGGCGGCTTCTCGAGCAGGACGGGTACGCCGGCTTCGACGCACTGCAGGGCCAGCGGTACGTGGGAGCCCGGCGGGGTGCAGATGTGGGCCAGGTCCGGCCGCCCCTGGAGCGCCTGGGCGAGGTCGGTGCTCCAGTGCGGGATGCCGTGCCCGGCCGCGAAGTCCTCGGCGCGACGGGCGTCGATGTCGACGGCGGACACGACGGCCGCTCGCCTCGGGTGGGCGGCGACCGCTGCGGCATGGGCGTGCGCGATGGCGCCGGTGCCGACGACGAGGTGGCGACGCTCGGGCCGTGCGCCGGCAAGCGGCTCCTGGTAGCTCAGGGCGGGGTCGTTCACGGTTTCCTCTCGTGCTGTGACGGGCGGCCGATGAACGGTGGCCGCCCGCCAGGGCGATTTAGTGAACGTTCACCACGATCGTGATCGTTCACTATTGCTCCGTCAAGAGGGCGGGCACATGTTTTCGGGCCGGGGTGCCGCACCGTGCCCGCCCACCTGACTCCTGAGCGACTTCCGCCTGGGCTACGATCGTGAACGATCACAAAAGCTCGGCCTGTCCTGGCTGCGGGGTGAGAGGAGTCGGGCTGTGCCTGCGGAAGCCGAGGGCCGGAGGCGCCCCACGATGCGCGAGGTCGCACGGGCTGCGGGCGTCTCCCATCAGACGGTGTCGCGGTACATCCAGTTCGACGGCGCCGGGATGAAGAGTGGCACCCGCGAGCGCATCAGCGCCGCCATCGACGAGCTCGGCTACCGGCCGAACCTCACGGCACGGGCCATGCGTACCCACCGGACCGGACGCCTCGCCGTGCTCCTGCCGGCCGGGTCGGCCGCCAGCTCACTTCCCATGCTCACCGGCGCGACGGCAGCGGCGCACGCGTCCGGGTATCACCTGGAAGTGGTGACACTCGACCGCGCGGCGGGCCCGCGTACGGAGCGTGTCAACGAACTGGCGGACTCCGGCCAGTTCGAGGGCCTGGTGTCCCTCACACCACTGCTGCCCGACCTGGCCCGGCCCGCCGCTCCGGCGGTGCCCGTCATCGTGGCCGCCGACTACGACAGCGAGATGCGCGCGCTGGGAGAAATGGCGGACGGATCACCGGTCGCCGAACTCATGGAGAAGCTCGCCGCCGACGGCCATCGGTGCTTCCTGCATGTGGCCGGCGACCGCGCCTACGCCACGGCCCGCAGCCGTGAACAGGTCTACCTGGAGACGATCGAGCGCCTCGGCCTGCGCTCGGCCGGGGTCGCGGCCTGCGACTGGGCTCCGGAGTCGGCGCGGCAAGCCGTCCTGGACCTGCCGGCCGGCACGGAGGTCACCGCGGTGATCGCCGCCAACGACGTACTGGCCGCAGGGGTGATCCACGGGGCGACCGAGCGCGGATGGCGGGTTCCGGAGGACCTGAGTGTCACGGGCTGGGACAACAATCCGGTGGGGGCGTGGCTCCCGCCCACGCTGACGACCGTCGACATCGACTTCGAGGCCCTTGGACGGCGGGCCATGAACCGGCTGATCTCCGTACTGCAGGGCGCCGGTGCGAACGAGCCGACCACCCGGGTGACGCAGGTGCTCTGGCGAGGTTCCACGGCGAGGGCCCGGCCGGAGCCCGGCTCCACCGAGCACTGAGCGCCGGCCCGGCTCCACACTCCTCCGCGACTCCCCCGGCGTGGCGGACCGGACAGCCGGCCCACCGGGCGCCGCTCTCCGGTCCGTACGCGTGAGTCCGTTCCGTCAGGGCGCCCCGGCCGGCCGCATCCGCGTCACCTCGGGTGGGCGGGCTGAAGCCCCGCGTACACACCGCCCGTACGCAACAGCTCCTCGTGGGTGCCGACTTCTGCGATCCTTCCGCCCTCCATGGCCACGATGCGGTCGGCACCCTGGATCGTGGAGAGCCGGTGGGCGACGACGAAGACGGTCCGTCCGTGCACGAGCCGGGTGAGCGCCTCCTGCACGAGGGCCTCGGAACGGTTGTCGAGCGCGGAGGTGGCCTCGTCGAGCACCAGCACTCTCGGATCACGTATCAACGCCCGTGCGATGGCGAGACGTTGCTTCTGACCGCCCGACAACTGCGCGCCACGCTCCCCGATGACCGTGTCCAGGCCACGGGGCAGGCCGTTCACGAATTCCAGCGCGTTGGCGTCCCGGAGGGCGCGCATCAGCGTCTCCTCGTCCGTGTCCCCCATGCCATACGTGACGTTGTCGCGGATGCTGCCCTCGAAGAGGATCGACTCCTGGGGCACCACCGACAGGAAGCGCCGGTAGGTCCGGAGGTCGAGCCCGGCCATGTCGGTCCCGTCGAGCAGGATGCGGCCCGCGGTGGGCCGGATGAACCCGATGAGCAGGTTGAGCACGGTGGACTTCCCCGCCCCCGAGGCCCCGACGAGCGCGATGGTCTCCCCCGGCCGCGCGGACAGGGTGAAGCCGTCGACCGCCGACTCCCCGTCCTCGTAGGCGAATCCGACGTCCTGGAAGTCGATGCGGCCGACGACACTCTCGACACGCTCCTTGCCCGCGTTGTTCTCCAGATCGGGCGCCTGCAGCACCTCACCCGCCGAACGCACCGACTCCAGCCCCTTGGTGAGGATCGGGGCCAGGCCCAGCAGTGTCGTCACGGAACCCGTCAGCACGGTGAAGAAGGAGCTCAGCATCACCACGTCACCCGGGGTGATGTCCATCCACCCGTGGTACGCCACCAGGGCGGAGCCCGTCAGGCACAGAACGCCGAGCGTGTTGAGGATGACCCAGGCCAGCGAACCGAAGCGGCCGTTCAGCATGTCCAGGCGCATCCCTGCCGCGAACACCTGGCGCAGCGACCCGTCGACCCGGCCGAGCGCGGTCCGCTCCAGCCCGTGGGCGCGGGTGATGGGAATGAGTGTGGTCATCTCACCGACACGGGAGGAGAGTTGCTCGACCTCCCGGCGGAAGGACTCGTTGTGACTGCGCAGCCGTCCACGCAGTTTCATCACGAGGAAGCCGGAGGCGGGCACCACGACGAGGAAGACGGGCAGGAACTCGGGCACACGCACGCCGATGACGACGAGCCCGCCGACCAGCGTGACGACGGCGCCGAGACCCATGTCGGAGCTCTGCTGAACCATTTGCTCCACGGCTTCGACGTCGCGGACCACCTTGGCCTGCAGCACGCTCGAACTCACACGTGAGTGGTATCCGATGGACAGTTGCTGCATCCGGCGGCAGAGGGCCGAGCGCAGAGTCGTACCCATGCGCCGGATGCTGCCGGCGAGGCACCGTACGTACCACTGGTGGAGCGGGTAGTTGATCACGAGGATGAACAGCAGAACGCCGCTCGCCTTCCAGATTCCCGACTCAGGGCCGTGCTGGACGACCACGTCGAGGACGGTGGCGGTGATCAGTGGCAGCAGCCAGATGGGGCTGTGCTTCACGACGAAGATGGCGACCGCCAGGGCCAGCCGTCCACGGTCGGGGCGGAAGAGATGGCCGAGGGTACGGACCGGGTTCTCGCCGCGGTAGCGGTGATCGAGGTGATCGAAGGGTGCCAGGGGTTCGGCGTGGAGCGGTGAAAGCGCTTTCTTCATGGAGATCATCCCACCCGTTCCCGCCGTCGGCGACAACCCCCGTTCCACGGGCAGAGACCGCACCACACAGACGTGCGGTCTCTGCAGACGTGCCGAACGCCGACCCGCACACCCGGTAGCCCTCTCACCGGCGGCGCGCCAGGAAAACTGGCGTATTCCGTCGGGATCACGCTGCGTAATCCCTCACCGACCGGGTACGGGGCCTGGATGTTCGGATACAGGCGTGTACGAGTGATGACCGTGCTGCTCAGCGGCTGGGTGGCCCTGACCGCCGTGGAGCGGTGGGCGGAGCATGCGCCCTGGCCGCGTGCAGTCCTGGGCGGGCTCCTGTGGTCATGCGTGGTGGCCGGCGTCTGGTGGTTCGCCGAATGGACCCAGTCACCGCTGCGCACGGCACGCGAGTCGGCGGCGGCACGCGAGTCGGCGGCTGCCGCCGTCGCAGGGGAGGCGGAGCATGTGCGGTCCGGAGGAGAGCGTGCTTCAGTGGATCGGTGAGTTGCAACGGGGCCGAGGGCATCCTCCGGTGGAAGGGTCTGGCGTGAAAATCGCGGTGCTCGGCGGCACGGGACTGATCGGATCGAAGGTCGTCAGGAAACTCGACGCCGATGGCCACGAGGCAACACCGCACTCGAAGTCGACGGGCGCGGACGTCGTCACAGGCGAGGGCCTGGAGAAGGCCGTCGCCGGCGCCGACGTCACCTGACGAACTCCCCGACCTTCGACAAGGCGGCACCGGCCTTCTTCCGGCAGTCGACGGGCCATCTGCTGGACGCCGGCCGGAAAGCCGCGGTGCGCCACTTCGTCGTGCTGTCCATCGTCGGCGTGGACCAGGTGCCCGAGCTCGACTACTACCGCGCCAAGGCTCTCCAGGAAGAGATCCTCGCAGCGGGACCGATCCCGTACTCCATCGTCCGTCCGTCGTCCGTCCGTCCGGTCCGTGCCACACAGGTCATGGAGTTCGTCGACGCGATCCTGAGCTGGACGTCCGACGGTGACACCGTCCAGCTGCCCGCCACCCCGATCCAGCCGATCGCCGCCCAGGACGTCGCCGACGCGGTCTCCGGAGTTGCCGCCGGGCCTCCCCTGCAGGGGATCCACAACATCGCGGGACCCGAGGTCTTCCCGCTCGACGAACTCGGCGGAATCACGCTCACGGCCCGGTCGGAGAGCCGTTCCGTCATCACGGACGACACCGCGGGCATGTTCGCCGCCGTTCGCGGAGACGTCCTCACGGGCAAGGCCGACGCCTCGATCGCCCCCACGCGCTACGCGGACTGGCTGGCGTCGCATGAGGGCAGCTGAACGGGTGGAGCGGTGGTTCGCCGAGCTCACCCAGGAGGCCCTCGATCGACAGGAGGCGTGTCCACCGCTCCGGCCAAGCCCTCGCGCGACACTCCACGGGGCCCGATCGCCAGCTGGAACGACAGCCCCCGGCCCTTCGCCAGCCGCCCCTTCGCCCACACCAAGACCATCGGCGAAATCCTCGACGACAACGCCGCCTCCTGCCAACGAGTCTCCGACTCAGGTCACTGGTTCACGAAGTCGCACCGGAGTATCAGGCCGCGTCCCGCCAGACAGTCAGGTCTCCCTGGAGAAAGGCGAGTTCCGGTATGGCGGTGGACTTCGTCTGGATCACGTACAGCCCGATGTTGCCCTCGGCGTCCTTCATGCAGATCTCGGTGCCGGCTGCCGCCGCGGCCAGCGACCAACTGTGGTATCTGGCACTCCTGAGCATGAGACGACACTCGTCGAGCGTGGTGCCATGGCCTCCGAATATCTGGACGAACACCGTGCGGTCGCCCTTCAGTTCGCAGCCGCTCGACTCGCAACTGAAGCGGATGTCACCCTTGCGGCTCGTCAGCTCCGGCTCGGAGCTCTTGAGGCTCAGCGAGTTCTTCGCGTGGAGATCCACCAGGGTGAAACCCTCCGGGCGCGGCTCCTGGGGCGAGGCGGATTCGGTCGCAGCCGGCCCGGACGCACCGTTGCCGGACCCGGCGGCCGATGAATCCGAAGCATCCGAGGAGGGGCCGGACGACGATCCCGGTACGGATGCCGACGACGGCCGTGCGCCAGGCCCGGTGGCGGACGATTCGGAGCCGGCCGCGTCCCGGTCGCCGAGCCGGTTCATCGCATCCATGAGCGACCACGCCAAAGCCACCACCAGCAGCGCGCCTCCTGTCACACCGGCCGCCGCGATCAGCGCAGTGCGCCGCTTGCGGGCCTTGCGTCGTTCCGGCGTCGGTTGCGGCCACCCCGGCTGCGGATACGCCGGAGCGGGTGCGGGCACCGGCGGCTGCGGGTAGGCCGGGGTCGGCTCGGGTATCGGCGCCGGCACCACGACCTCCGGCCCGGTGACCTCCCGCCATACCGCAGGTCCCCCACCCGCGTCGGCGTCCGGCCCCAGCCGATGCCGGCACCACTCCACGACCTCCTCCGGCGTGGCCCGCTCCGCCGGGTCGGCGGCCAGGCACCGGGCGAACAGCGGGCGCAGGGACTGGGGCAGCAGGGACAGGTCGGGTTCGGAGTGCACGATCCGGTACAGCACGTTGACGGCGGACCCATCGCCGTAGAGTGGCCTGCCCAGCGCCGCGAACGCCGCCGTCAGGCCGAGCGCGAAGACATCGGTCGCCGCCGTGATCTCGCCCCCGGACGCCTGCTCCGGGGCCATGAAGGACGGCGTGCCGATCGTGCCGCCCGTCGCCGTGTACGAGGTCCCGTCGGCGGCCAGAGCGATACCGAAGTCGATCACCCGGGGACCGTCCGTGGCCAGCAGCACGTTCGACGGTTTGAGGTCCCGGTGCACGATGCCCTCGGCATGGATGGCCTGCAACGCCTCGGCCACCCCGGCCATCAGCCACAGCACCGCGGGCACCGGCAGCGGCCCGTTCCGGGTCACCGCCTCCGTCAGCGACGGGCCCGGCACATACAGCGTGGCCGACCACGGTGGCAGGCCGTCCGCGTCGGCATCGATCAGCTCGGCTGTGTACGCCCCCCGGACCTTACGGGCCGCCTTGATCTCCCGGCCGAACCGCCGCCGGAAGACCGGATCGTCAGCCAGCTCCGGCCGCACGACCTTGATCGCCACGGGACGGCCGCCCTGAGTGTGCGACAGATACACTCGGCCCATGCCACCGGCGCCCAGCCGCGCGGCGAGCCGATAGCCCGCCACCACGGGCGGGTCGCCGGCCTGAAGTGGTAGGAAGCCCTCCGTCGAATGACTCATCAGCCCTGTCCCCCCAGTGTGATGCCTTGGCCAACGGCAGCAGCCTAAGCCGAGCGCTGGTGCGGCCCGCTACGGGACCTGCTCGTGACCGCCACCGAGGACGCTCCGGCCAACCCGCCGGAGCGGGCGCCACTCGGCGCGCATGAAGGGCGTCGTCGGTCGGTGGAGTGCGCCAGGCCCTGACAGGAGCAGACGGGACGGAGTCCGAGGCCTTCAGCGGCACACCTCGAACGCCAGCCGCGATCAGTCGGTCACGCGCGGGCAGTCCCCAGGAAGGACTTTGGGCGATCCGGTCAGTGGGCGCGAGCGGTCGCGGCGTGCGCCGCCATCGTCTTACACAGCATGTCGGCAACGGTGGTCTCCCGCAGGGACCGGCACAGGGCGTCGGTCGCTTCCTGGTAGACGTCCGCAAGCGCGGACTGGATTCCGGCGCCGACGTCACACCCCGCGTCAGGTGTCGACGCGTGCATTCCAAAGACCGGCTCGTCGGGAAGCGATCGGTAGACGTCCAGAAGCGTGATGTCCGCCGCGGCCCGGGCCAGACTCCATCCGCCACCGCGGCCGCGGATGACCGTCACCAGTCCGGCGTCCTTCAGCTGCCCGAGGCATCGCCGGATGACGACTGGATTCGTATCCACACTGCCCGCGATGCGCTGCGACGTCGCGACCTCGTTATCGGTCCCCCGCCGGTCGTACGCCAGCCAGGTCAGGATGTGCACGGCCAAACTCATACGGCTGTTCGCACTCACGTACGCATCTCCTCCCTGCCCGCCCCTTGAAGCGACAGGCGGCATCCCCCGCAACACCGGCACCCGAAGTGTAACCATATCGACTTCAGCAGGAGTCTCCGGTTCGTCGCCGCCGGCGGACGGCTGCCCCGCACGCCACCGGGCCGCGCGGACCCGCGCGCCCCGCTGGAAGCAGCAGGGACGCCCCGCCGCGGCGCGTTCCACCGGCAGAGCGTCCCTGTCAGATCACCCACTCCCTGAGGGCTCCCGCAATACCTGGCGGGACAGCCCTCAGACCTGGGCCAGACCACCGTCCACGAAGAGTTCAGCGCCCGTGGTGAAGGAGCTCTGATCGGAGGCGAGGAAGACCGCGGCCGAGGCCACTTCATCGACGTTCCCCGTGCGCCCGAGAGGGATGGAGCGGGCGAAGTTCTCCTTGAGTTCGCGCCTCGCATCGACATCGTCGCCTGCGAGGCCGAGAAGACCTGGGGTTTCGATCGGGCCGGGACTGATGGAGTTGACCCGAATCCCTCGTCCCGCCAACTCGGCCGCCCACGATCGTGCGAAGTTGCGGGCGGCCGCCTTGGTGGCGTTGTACACGCTCATCGAGGGAATCCCCTGGGACGCGTTGACCGAAGACGTGAGGATGACCGTTGCGCCATCGGGGAGCAGGGGGAGGGCCTTCTGCATGGTGAAGAACATCCCCTTCACATTGATGTCGAACGTCCGCTCGTACTCCTCCTCGGTGACGTCCGCGAGAGCCGCGAGAGAGGCCACCCCCGCGTTCGCGAACAGAACGTCGAGCCGTCCACTGCGTTCCTTGATGATCGTGAACAGGGCGTCGAGGTCCGTCAGCTTCGAGACGTCGCTCTGCACACCGACGGCACCGGTGCCGATCGCTTCCAGTGCGGCGTCGAGTTCCTGCTTACGCCGCCCTGTGATGTAGACGGTGGCGCCCTCACGCACGAAACGCTTGGCCACCCCCAGACCGATACCGGCGGTACCACCCGTGACCAGGGCTGTCTTCCCGTCAAGCTGTCCCATTGCCCATCCTCCTCGCAGAAACGTCTTCCGTTACGGCTACAACCGCAGGCTTCAGGCGGACCGCACCCACCTCCGAGGAGGCCGATCAGCCGCACGACAACCCTTGGCGTAAATGTAACAGACACAGTTACTTTTTTGGGGACGAGCTCCGGCCCTCAGGCGCCCATGCCGCGCAGTGTCTGCTGCAGACCGGCACCGATCCGGTCCATCGTGGCCGCGTGGGCCTCCGGCATGTCGACATCCAGCCGTTCGCCGAGCACGAAGACCCACCACAGGCACTCGGCCAGTTTGTGCCGCAACTCGGCATCCACGTCACCGTCGATGCCCCGTGTGTGCTCGGCGGCGAGCACCAGGCGCCCGGCACAGGCCGCGTCGTCGGTGAAGCCGACCGCGAGCTCCGGCAGTGTCCACGTCCTGCCCAGTACGCGCTCTTCGATCTGCTCGTACTGGGCGCGGACCTTCAGTGCCCTCATGCGGCTTTCCCTTCGGGGAGGTTCTCGGGTTCGTCCACCACGCCAGAGGTGGACGTGGACGGTCTTGCCCTGTCTGCTCGTGCGGTGCTCGGGTCTGTCGGCGGACGGGTCGGGTGACGTTCGTCGCCGCCGATACCGAGGTCTTCTCCGACGATGAGCCCGCGAGCCCTTCGCTTCCGTATCGGCGTTCACCAGGGCTCATATCTCGGTTCCTGAGGCCGCTTCCTGTGTCCCTCGGCAGGGTGTGTCCGCGGCAGCCAGTTCGAAGTCGGCCCGGTCGGACTCGACTCCGTTGATCTGCAGGGAGATCGCGTGCAGTCCTGGGTGGTAGCGGCGCGTCGTGATCGGCCTGAAGGAGTGCTCCCGCGTCACCTGTATCTGTTCATCCGGCGCGAGGGTGCGGGTGGTGAGTGCGTAGGTCTTGCCCGTCCGGCCACCGTTGGCCTTACGGCGGTGCACGATGTAGTCGATCGCGAGCCGCGCCCGCTGGTCCGCCGGTGTACACGAGACGGTACGGATCGACGCGCCTGACTGTGGTGGCGCCATGCATGTCCTGGTACGTGAGTGTGGTGCGCTCGGACACCCGACAGACGGAGGCCAGCAGCAACAGCACGTCCGCGGACGCCTGAGGAGTCTCGGAGCGCGGGGTGTGTTCGACAGTGGCGTCCGGACTCGCCAGGCGCCTGGCCATGCGGGCGGGCAGGATCTGCCGCAGTTTCAACAGGGCCGACAGCGCTGCCGGGTCGGCGAGTGCCGCCCCGTGTGACGCTTCCTTGAGCGCCACGGCCACGGCGAACACCTCGTCGTCGTCCAGGTTCAGCGGAGGCATGCGGTTGCCCGCACCGAAGCGGTAACCGCCACCCGGCCCCGGTACCGACTCCACGCCGTAGCCGAGCTCACGCAGCCGTTCGATGTCCCTGTGCACCGTACGCTCGGTGACGTCGAGGTGCCGTGCCAGCTCCGCGTTGGACCAGGTCGGCCTGCTCGACAGCAGTGACATCATCCGCACCAGCCGGGCTGAAGTGGCGATCACGGGGCGAACCTATCCGGGTGCCACGGGCAGCGTCCCCCGCGTATCTCGCAGCCGGCACCGCTCCTCGGCCCCGCGCCGTCACTCGCCGCTCCGCGTGCCGCACCGCCGCAGGCTCCGCCCGCTCCGAGGCCTCGATGCGGTGACCGCCGGCCTCACCCCGCACTGGAGCTCCGCCGGCACAGGACGCGAGGTATGAGCGCTCGCACCGCCACTCGCCGCCGCGGAATGCAAGCTCACGACGATGCACAACCTCACCCAGCGGCTCAGGCGAACTCGTCTCGGCATGCCGCGTGTCGGCTCGTCAATCGGACGACAGAAGTGACGTCGGGCTCTCCCACGAGCTGTTCCTCGCCGGACCCGGGCTGCGCCGCGACGGCGTCCCCTCACTGGTGGTCCGCCGCAGCTCGACGCCGAGACGCCTCACCGCCAACAAGACTCCGCCGGCCCGACCGCATCAGAACGGCCCGGTTCTCCTGCCCATGTCCAGCGTCCAGTAGTGGGTCCATGGGCCACCTTGCGCATAGCCAAAGCCGGCCTCGCGGGTGTCGTCCGGTGTATACCAGTCATCAAACAGGATGGCATTGCGATGCCCCCAACTCCACGCCTCATCATCCTGCATCCAGAAACGCACGACTTTCTCGGCGGTGTCGAATCCCACGGCTACGTTTTCCGACCGCCAGGTGTGGAACCCCGCCTGCTCAATCGGTTGTCCGACCTCCCAAACCAGTGCCCCGCCAGGACCGCGGTGCATGTTGAGATCGTCAACAACCCAGTTCTTGTCCTGGTCTTTCAGGAAGTTGCTGTGGGCGCGCGCTATCTGGCTCAGCGATCCAGATAGCGCGAAATCTGGGACACCGGGCGGCATGGTAGCGCCTGCGGAGTTCCCGTGAGGCGGGTAATTCTCCGGATATGTACGTGCGTCAGTGACGAAGCACTGCAGTTCCATTTCCTCAGCAGACATGGTGGTCACCATGAGCCCCATGGCCGAGGGCGAAACGTCCACGTCATCGGTGACATCATTTTCCTTCTTTCATGCGTAGGGCATACACGTAGGGCCTGGCCGGCTAGGCCCTACTTCAGCGACCGGGGCCCGACGCCTTCATCACGAGCTTGTGAGAGCGGGCAGGACCTTGACGCAGACCGCTCGGTGCCACACACGCGCGAACTCGCGGGAGTGCAGTTATCACTCCTTGATGCCTCGCTCTTCCAGGACATCACCGCCCCAGTAATTTCGCATCCCAGGCCCAGACACCAGAAAGCAAACAACCCCTGGGATTTGGTGTGCAGGGACTGCTGCGCGGACAGGTGACAGTGAGGGCCCATCGATCCGGTCCGGCCGTGACGGTTCAGGGGCGTGGACGGACTTCGTGACCTGAATGGCGATCCGCGGGTCGGAATGGGCGATGCAGCCGGCCACGCCGCCCCGGCGTGCGACCGCGTTGTCCAGCGCGTTCACTGCGAGCCCCGGACGAGGTCGTAATGCGGTAGCCGAACTCCGGGTCATGCGCGAACGTGCTGTTCGACGCCCACCGCGGGCCACTTCGACAGCGTCATCTCATGGACGCCGAAATCCTTCGCGATCTACGCAAGGAACAGGAACATCAACATCCTTCCAGTCACCTCATCGTGCAGCAGCCCCTGCGCCAGTCCCGATCACCGAACAGCACCCAGGCCTGGCTGGTCGCGTGGCGCGACGTGAGCGAGCACACGGTGTTCCTCGTTCGGAAGGTGGCGGCAGAAGGTCGTCCCGGGTGACCTGAGCCTCGGCAACGACGGCCGGGTCACGCGAGCGTGCGCCGATTCCAGGCGGGGAGGCGTGGAACAGGCGTTAAGCTGCAAGCGCCTCGTGGGGGAAGTCCGGTCGAAGTCCGGCGCTGACCCGCAACGGTAGGCGGAGCCCTCCTACAGGGGTCCGTAAGCCCGATTACCTGCGGTGGTGAAGCTCCTGTCGATCGCCGTGGACTGCGAGAGGTGCTGCGCATGGCGCCTGGCGCCCGGAGCCGCTCCTTGGATTACGTGGGTGCACGGCCCGAGGCGAAAGTGAACCGTCTGTGGCCACGCTCAGCGACCGCCTGCCCGCCCTGCTGCGCCGCCGCATGAGCGGCGGGCCCCCACCACTACCCGAGCGCGTGTCGTTGCCTCTGCTCGTGGCCGGCCTGTGCGTCGCGCTCCCGGTCTCCCTCGCGTGCGGGTCGGGCATCGGAGCGTCGGGCATCTCGTGGAGCGAGGCGCTGCATTACCTGTGGGCGGGGCTGACCGGTGGACCCATAGCCCCGGGCGAGGTCTCCTCGTACACCATCGTGTGGGAACTCCGCTTCCCACGCGCCGTGCTGGCCGCGGTCGTCGGCGCCGGTCTGGCGGCCGTCGGCGTCGCCGTGCAGGCCATGGTCCGCAACGCGCTCGCGGATCCGTTCGTCCTCGGTATCTCCTCGGGTGCGGCCGTCGGCGCCAATGCCGTGCTCATCTTCGGCGTGTTCGGCGCGCTCGGAATCTGGGCCCTGTCCACGGCGGCGTTCCTCTCCGCGCTCGCGGCCATGGTGCTGGTGTACGCGGTGGCCAGAACCCCCCGGGGGCTGACACCGCTCAGGCTCGTGCTGACCGGGACCGCGATGTACTACGGCTTCTCGGCCGTGACCACGTTCATGGTGTTCGCCGCCGAGCACGGTGAAGCCGCTCGGTCCGCGATGATGTGGCTGCTCGGCAGCCTGGGCGGGGCGAACTGGTCCTCCGTGCCGATCGCCGCCGGCGCCGTGCTGGGGGGACTCGTCCACCTCGGCTGGTCGGCCCGGCGTCTGAACGCCCTGGCGATGGGCGACGAGACCGCCGCCGCGCTCGGGGTGGACCCCGGGCGGCTGCGCAAGGAACTCTTCCTCACCAGCGCCGCCGTCACCGGAGCAGTGGTCGCGGTCAGCGGGGCGATCGGCTTCGTGGGCCTGATGGTTCCGCACGCCGCACGGATGCTGGTCGGGGCGGACCATCGTCGTCTGCTGACCGTCGCCCCCCTGGCCGGCGCCGTGCTGCTGATCTGGGTGGACATCCTGTCGCGCGTGGTGCTCGCGCCCGCCGAACTGCCCCTTGGCGTGCTGACGGCCGCGATCGGTGTGCCGTGCTTCGTCCTGCTCATGCGCCGCCGTACCTACACCTTCGGAGGTGTGTGATGCGGGTCGACATCGACGCACTCACCGTGGAGATCGCTCGTACGAAGCTGGTGGAGGACGTCACACTGCGCGCGGGAAGCGGGCAGGTAGTGGGGCTCGTCGGGCCCAACGGCAGTGGTAAGTCCACCCTGTTGCGGTGCGTCTACCGGGCTCTGCGTCCCACGGCCGGCGCGATCCGTCTCGGCGGTGACGACCTGCTGTCCATGAGCACGCGCGAAAGCGCACGTCGCCTCGCTGCCCTTCCGCAGGAGGTGGCGGCGGAGTTCGACTTCACCGTTGCCGAGGTCGTGGCCATGGGCAGACTGCCGCACCAGCGGCCGGTGGCCCGAACGACCGACGAGGACCGCCGGACATGTGGCGCCGCGCTGAAAGGAGTCGGCGCCGGCCATCTGGCCGACCGCGGATTCCTCACGCTCTCCGGCGGCGAGAAGCAGCGCGTCCTGATCGCCCGCGCACTCGCGCAGCAGCCGCAGGTGCTGGTGCTGGACGAACCCACCAACCACCTGGACATCGCCCAGCAACTGGAAGTCCTGGCCCTGGTACGCGCCAGCGGGCTGACCGTGCTCACCGCGCTGCACGACCTCAACCTCGCCGCGCTCCACTGTGACGTCATCCACGTCATCGACGGCGGACGGATCGTCGCCTCCGGCGCACCCCACGACGCCCTCACGCCCGTGCTGCTGGCCGAGGTCTTCGGCGTCCGGGCGCATCGCGTTGCCCACCCCGAAACAGGCGCGGTCCACCTGCTCTTCGACCGCCTCCCCTCTCAGTAGTCCGCCTGCCCACGGCCCCGCCCTCAGAAGGAGTCACCGCCATGCCGAATCTCGCACGGCCCGCCGCCCTCGCCCTGGCGTTCGTCCTCACCGGCTGTGGGGCGGACGTCGCCTCGGAGGGAGAAGAGGGGAACGGCGCTCGAGCGTCCGACCGCCACTACCCGGTCACTGTCGAGAACTGCGGCGAGAAGAAGACGTACGCGAAGGCCCCACAGCGCGTGGTCACCAACGACGTCGGCATCACCGAGATCATGTTCGCCCTCGGCCTCGAGAACCACATGGCGGGATACGTCATGCCTGACGACAAGGGCGACCCCACGACGGTGCCCTGGAAGGACGGCTACCGGAAGACCGTGTGGCTCTCGAAGGAGCGGATCAACAAGGAGCTGGTCCTGGACGCCGGCGCCGATCTGGTCTTCGCGGGCTGGAACTACGGATTCAACGAGGGCGAAGGCTTCACACCTGCCGCGCTGCAGCGTGTGGGCATCGACTCGTATCTGCTCAGCGAGTCGTGCCGCAACGGACGGGGCAAAGCCCGCGGGGTGATGGCACCGCTCGACGCCCTGTACACGGATCTACGGAACCTGGGCAAGGTGTTCGACGTCGAGGACAGGGCCGAAACCCTCATCACCTCGTTCCGCGCGCAGGTGGCCGAAGCGCAGGCGAAGGCTCTGAAGGGCGATGACAGGCCGCGGGTGTTCCTCTACGACAGCGGGCAGGACAAGCCGTTCACGTCCGGCGCCTACGCCGGGCCCCACGACATCATCACCAAGGCCGGCGGCGACCACATCATGAAGGACCTCGAGGACAGTTGGACCGCCGTGGGCTGGGAGACGGTCGTCGCCCGCGACCCCGAAGTCATCGTGATCAACGACTACGGGGACACCACCGCGGAACAGAAGCGGCGGTTCCTCACGTCCTACGAGCCGCTCGCGAACGTGTCCGCCATCAAGAACGACCGGATCGTCGTCCTCGACTACGTCGACCTGGTCGAAAGCCCGCGCAATCCCACCGCCATCAGCTCACTGGCTGCGGATCTACGGAGCCTCAGCTCCTGATTCCACGGACTGTCCTTCCTGCGTACTCCTGCCGCTTTTGGTGATGTAGACCACAGCTGGGGGCGGGAACTAATCTGCGTATCAGCCGACTTCTGGACCGGCTGACCTTGGTCTGCCCACGCCCCGCGCCTTCAGGAGAGCAGCCTTGCCCGTCGAACCAGCAGTCCGTGCTTCAGCCGAAGAGCAGGAAACCCGGGCGCCCGGCGGATCGGGAGGCCGTGGCGCATGGGCCTCCCTCAGGCCGCTGGTGTTGAGACTTCACTTCTACGCCGGTGTGCTGATAGCCCCGTTCCTCCTGGTCGCGGCCGCGACGGGTCTCCTCTACGCCGGTTCCTACCAGGCCGAGAAGATCGTGTACGCGGATGAACTCCGTGTTCCTGTGGGGAAGAGCGAGCTGCCGATCTCGCAGCAGGTGGCAGCAGCCCGCCAGGCACATCCGGAGGGGAGGATCAGTGCGATCCGCCCCTCTCCGGAACACGGTGCGACGACACGAGTTCTCCTGTCCGGCGTGCAGGGCGTGGCCGAGGGCCACACGCTCGCGGTGTTCGTGGACCCGTACTCCGGCGAACTCGCGGGGGCACTGGAGCAGTACGGCTCGACGGGCGCGCTGCCGCTGCGTACCTGGATCGACGAGTTCCACCGTGATCTCCACCTGGGCGAGACCGGCCGCCTCTACAGCGAACTCGCCGCGAGCTGGCTGTGGGTGATAGCCGGAGGCGGCCTCTTCCTGTGGTTCGGAAGGCGTAGGGCCCGCCGCAAGGTGCGCGGCACGAGTGGACGCAGGCGCACGCTCTCCCTGCACGGCACCGTGGGGGCATGGGCGGCGACCGGGCTGTTCTTCCTTTCCGCCACAGGTCTGACCTGGTCGACGTACGCCGGCGAGAACGTGTCCGACCTGCGCGCGGCCATCAACCAGACGACGCCGACCGTCTCTGCTGGCATCGCGTCCGGAGGCGAACATGCCGAGCACATGCAGTCGGGCGGGTCCGGCGGCACGCCGGACAAGGACGTCGGCCTGGACGCCGTCCTGGATGCCGCTCGCGGCGAGCGGCTTTCGAATCCGGTGGAGATCGTGCCGCCGGTCGACGCCTCCTCCGCCTACGTCGTGAGCCAGATCCAGCGCAGTTGGCCCGAGAAGCAGGACGCGGTCGCCGTCGACCCGGCCACCGGCGAGGTGACCGACGTGGTGCGGTTCGCCGACTACCCGCTGCTCGCAAAGCTGTCCCGCTGGGGCATCGACGCGCACACAGGAATCCTGTTCGGCCTGGTCAACCAGTTGCTTCTGGCCGCCCTCGCCGCCGGTGTGATCGTGCTGATCCTTCTCGGCTACCGGATGTGGTGGCGGCGCGGCCGCGGCTCTGCCTTCGGCCGTCCCCTGCCGCGTGGCGCTTGGCAGAAGGTCCCGCCCCATGTACTCGTGCCGCTGATGGCCGGTGTTGCGGTGGTGGGCTACTTCGTGCCGCTTCTCGGTATCCCACTGGCAGTGTTCCTCGCCGTCGACATCCTCCTGGGCGAGATCTCCTATCGCCGTGGAGAACGCACGTACGCGCCCGCCGACTGACTGCTGACTCGTTCCCCGACGCTCGGGAAGCGTGAGGAGCGCGGCACGCCGGTCATCCACCGTGGCACCCGGTGGGTGGTGACCCTTCCTGTCCCGTGTCACGTCCCGGATGGCGAACGGTGCTCGATGGACACCCGGGCGCGCGACTCGGCGGCTCGGAGTGTCCAGGAAGGTGTGCGAGAGGGCCCTCCCGCTCGCGAAAGGGCCTTGACCGTGGCACATCGATGGGAGCGACGCGATACGCGACGTCACCCGGCGTCGCGGCGGCCTGCAGCCGGCAGCCGGCAGCCGTACGGTTCGAGGATCTCCGGCTGCGGAGCGACGTCAGGACCGCCGGCGCGTGCCCAGGTGGCCGTGTCCGCCGGAGACTTCGCTGCTCGCCGGATTCGTCAGGACCGCGCTCGCGACGACGTCGAAGAGGTGATCGGCGCGTGGGGCGAGCGAGGGTTGATCACTGAGCCACGCGAGCGCCGCTACCAGCGCGAACAGATCGGTGCCATCCATGTCGGCCCGCGCCTCGCCCGTGGCCTGGGCTCGGGCGAGGAGCCGCGCACCGGCGGCGCGCAAGGTGACGCACGAAGCGTGGAGTGCGGACTCGGTGTCCTCGATGGCTGCTGCCATCAGCACTGTCACGCCCCGAAACTCGGTTGTCCACGCGACGCAGTCGCGCAGCCACGAAACGAGAGCGTCTTCGGGCGAACTCGACGTCTCGAGCTCGCTCGCCCTTGCCGTCAGCTCGTCGAAGCTCGTGCGGAGCAGGGCGTCGAGCAGCGCCTCGCGCGTCGGGTAGTGACGCAGCAGGGTCGCGAGCCCGACGTCGGCCCTGCGCGCGATGTCGCGCAGCGATACGTCGACGCCTTGCTCGGTGATGGCGTCGCCCGCTACTGCGAGCAGGTGGTCACGGTTCTTCCTGGCGTCGGCCCGCATCTGCCCCTCTTGACTATCTGGATCAGTGGTCCATATATTCGGATCAGTGGTCCAGTTATATGGATCGCTGATCCGGATAAGCCTATCCCGCAGCACGGGCAGGAGAAAATGATGCCGACACACACGATGAGGGCGATCCGGCTCCATGAGCACGGCGGCCCCGGAGTTCTGCGTTACGGCGAGGCGCCGATTCCCGATCCGGGGCCGGGTGAGGTACTCGTTCGCGTGCACGCGGTCGGCGTCAATCCTCCGGACTGGTACCTGCGCGGCGGGCTGACCAAGATGCCCGGGGAGACGGAATCGAGGGTCAGTCTGCCGGTGATTCCGGGGACGGACGTATCCGGCGTCGTCGAGGCCGTCGCCGCGGACGTGGAAGGCTTCTCCGTCGGCGACGAAGTCTTCGGTCTTCTGCGTTTCCCCAGCTTCGACGGCAGGGCGTATGCCGAGTACGTGGCCGCACCGGCATCGGACCTCGCACGCAAGCCGGCCGGCATCGACCACGTGCACGCCGCCGGGGCGCCCATGTCCGGGCTGACCGCGTGGCAGTTCCTGATCGAGGTCGGACACGATCACCCCTCGCCCTTCCAGGAGGCACGGCATCACCCGACGGCACTCGGTGCCGGCACGACGGTGCTCGTCAACGGCGCTGCGGGCGGCGTGGGGCACTTCGCGGTACAGCTGGCGAAATGGCGGGGCGCCCGTGTCATCGCGGTGGCATCGGGCGCGCATGAATCGTTCCTGAACGAGCTCGGCGCCGACCAGTTCATCGACTACACCAGGAGTCGTCCCGAAGAACTCGTGCACGATGTCGACCTTGTTCTCGACACCGTCGGCGGCCCCGACAGCAAGCGTTTCCTGCGCACGCTCAGGCGCGGCGGCCACCAGTTCCCCGTGCTCCCCGGGGACTTCGACGAAGAAGAGACCGCGAAGCTGGGCGTCACGGTCTCGAGCGCCCAGGTCCGCTCGAACGGCGCGCAGCTGGCTGAACTGGGGCGCCTGCTCGACGCGGGCACGGTGCGCGTCGCAATCGACAGCACGTTTGCGCTCGCGGATGCCCGAGCAGCGCACGAACGCGCCGCCCGAGGGCACATCCAGGGCAAGATCGTGCTCACGGTCGCTTAGCGACAGAGCCGCTTCACCGCCACGTCCGGCGCCCGTCCGCGGGACACCGCTGGCCGTCGGGACGCCCGACGCGCGAAGAGCTCGGGGCCGTCCGGCGACCGGCGTCCGGGCAAGCCGGACCAGATCGTTCCTGCCTGGTGTCCGTCATCCACTCCGCCGACTCGGCCCGCGTGCTCCGCAGTACTGACGGGCCACCGCGGCCGCACTTGAGAAAGAACAGATCGTCGATCACGTACACCTCCGCTCGCGCGGAGAGCAGGTGCGTCGAGCCGACCGTCCAGGTCCGCTCGATGCCGGTCAGGCGCACGTGTCGACGTAGGGCGCACCCGGGACGCGCTTCTTCCACTCCTCGCGGGTCAGGCCGCCGCCCGCCACCATGCAGGCCATGGCGATGGGATCGGCGGTGATCTCAGGAAGGCGGCCGAGGTCCCAGACCAGGGCTCCGCCGTCACGGCTGACGGTGACGGCGTAGCGGCCGTCCGGGCGGAAGGCGATGTCCATCACCTCCTTGTTGTGTCCGTTCAGCAGGGCGGCCTGGTGGATCCGAGCGGGGTCGGCCACGTTCCACAGTCCGACCTCACCAGTGCTCTGAAGTCCGGCCACGAGCGTTCCCCCAGGGTGGAAGGCGACCTCGCCGATCTCTTTGCCGGTCTCCGGCACACTGCCGACCCGCCGTGGCTTGCGCGGTTGGGTGACGTCCCAGAGCATGACGTCGTGGTCGTACCCCTGAGTGGCGAGTACGGAGCCGTCCGGCGAGAAGGAGGAGGTGCCGTGGCTGCCCGGCAGTTCCACGACGTCAGAAGAACCGCCGTTCGGCTCCCGGAGCTGGTGCCCGTTCACCGTCAGCAGCTTTCCGTCAGGGGCGACAGCCCCGCCCGTGGCTGACAACTGGAGGAAGGTGCTGAGGCGTTCACCTTCCGGGGACATCACTCCAGCCTGTGGCCGGGCCCGGTCGGATATGTCCCAGAGGCGGATCCCCGCGCGCACGTAGCCGACTGCAAGAGTCCTGCCGTCCGGGCTGATCGCAATGCCCCAGACGAACCCCTCTCCCGGTATCACCGCCGTGCGCTTCGACCGGCGGGGGTCGGTCAGATCCCACAGTGTGACGTCCTGCCCCCACCCACCGGTCGCCAGGGTTCTGCCGTCCGGGGTGAATGCCGCAGCGGCGAGCGCCGGACCGCCGCCCGTCACCGTGTGCACGGATGTGGGATAGCCCCAGCGTTCGAGATCCCAGCGCAGCACCCGGCCGTCGTCGTCCAAGGACGTGAGCCGCTTGCCGTCCGAGGTGAACGCCATCGTTCTCACGCCGCCGCTGTGCCCCACGAACCGCGCAAGGGCCTTCGACCGTGGAAGGACTCTCATGTCGTACAGCGCCACGCTACTGTCCGAAACGTCGCCGGCCGTCGCCAGTCGCGTGCCGTCCGGACTGAACGCCATCGTCGTCATGGGGCCCCGTTGGGCCGGCCAGTCCGCAACGGGCACGGGCTTCGCGGGCGTACGTACGTCCCAGACGTGAACTCTGTTGCCCTCGGTGGCGGCATAGTACCGGCTGTCTGGGCTGAAGGTCATGTGCTCGCCCATCTTCGGCAGCCGGGTGAGGTTGCGCGGCTCCGACGGGTCCGTGATGTCCCAGAACGTGGATCCTGACCCCGAGACGAGTGAGTTCCGGTCCTTCGGTTCCTCCTTGAAGGTGACAAGGTCCGTGGAGCTGACCAGGGTCCGGCCGTCCGGGCTGAAGAGCACGGATGAACTGTCGTAGACGTCGCGCAGCACGGCGAGCCGGCGTGGCGCGCCTGGCTCGCGGATGTCCCAGAGTCCGACAGCACCGTGGGTACTGTCTTGGCCGGCGACGGCAAGGAGTGTGCCGTCAGCGCTGAAGGCCACTCCGTCCGGCCGCCGGTTCAGGCGCGGAAGCTGGAGCGTGGCGACGGACGGGAGGACTCCTGCGGTTGGCGGATCGGCAATACTCCACAACGCGACTGTGCCTTCCTCGCACATTCCCGCCAGTATCCGGCCGTCCCCGCTGAAGGCGAACGTGCTGGCGGCGAGGGAGTCGTGGACGACCGTGCAGCCGGTGGGACGCACCGCAAGGCGGGTGCGTGCGGCCTTGTCCGTGATCCGCCACAGGGCCACCGCATCGTTCTTGTCGACGGACGCCTCGAGCGTGCCGTTGTGGTTCAGCATCGGCTGATCGTGCACCTTACGGTCGTCCGCCGAGCTCGCCAGCGCGTTCGTCCGCGTGAGCGTGTCCACGATCGCTGCCCGCGCTTCGGTGGTCGGCTTGAGCTCGTCTGCTGCCAGTCCCAGTCGCAGGGACAGCAGCGGATGCTCGTCTCGCTCGCTGCGCGCCCCCTCGACCAGTGCCCGCTGCAAGGCCACCGTCCGTTGCTCGCGTGCCGTCGACCGCTGATGGAGGGCGACCGAGGTCGCGATCAGCGCAAGACACAGGCCCAGCGCAACCCCGGCCAGCGCCCCCTTCAGACGTCGGGCACGGCGTGCCTCGTGGGTCTGCTCGGCACGTTCGGCGTCGTGGCTCGCCGTCAGGAACTGTTGGTCGAGGCGGGGCAGTTGGCGATGCCGCAGCCGTTCCTCGCGCAGCAGAGCGCGGGCGTCCTCCAGGCGACCGCCCCGGAGATGGAAGTCCGGGTGCCGCTCGGCCGCTTCCCATGCCTGGGCAGCCTCGGTCAGGCGCTGGCGTGCGACCAGACCGTCGCGATCCTCATTGATCCAGCGGCGTAGCCGGCTCCAGGCGCGCAGGAGTGCCTCGTGGGAGATCTGGGCCCCGTCCCGGTCCACCGTGATCAGGCGCGCCGCGGCGAGGCGATCACGGATGGCGGCGGCGGCCCGACGCTGCGGCGGTGTGAACCCGTACAGCAGCGTGGCTTGGTCCACGCGGCGCCGTACGACGGCTTCGCTGCCCTCCGCGCCCGGTGCCGTCAGGTGGATCAGCCGCATCAGCAGCTCGCGCAGCACCTCCTGGCCGTCCGGGTCGAGTTCCTGGTACAGGCTTTCCATAGTGGTGGTGATGGAGTGCCAGATGCCACCGGTGGTTTGGTAGCCGGCCAGGGTGAGGGCAGTCCCGCTGCGAGCGAGCCAGGTTTCGCGCAGTGCGTGGGCGAGGAAGGGCAGCGCGGATTCGGCGTCCGGCGCCGTGCGCAGATCGTGCAGCAGCCGGCCGGTGAGTCCGGCTTCGAGTGTCAGGCCGACGGCCCGGGCGGGCCGCTCGATCACGGCCCGCAGCTCGTCGCCGGTCATGGGCGGTACGGTCACTTGGCCGTGCCGCAGAGCCCGCACGAGCAGTGGGTGTGCGAGACAGCTGCCGTACAGGTCTGCGCGGAGACCAAGCACGACGCGCGGGCCGGTCGCGAGGAGCTCGATGAACCGCTCACGTTCCGCCGCGTCCTCGCAGCGGGTGAAGATCTCCTCGAACTGGTCGACCACGAGCAGGCGGCAGGGCACCCGCCCGGGCAGTGGTTCCGGCAGGCGGCCGTCGGACGCGGCGAGTTGTTCGTGGACTGCGGCGGGATCAAGGCCGGTCGCCCGCCCCCACAGTTCGGCGAGCGCCCGCACCGGCTTGGCCCCGGGCGCGGCGAGCAGCAGGGCCGGCCAGAGCTCGGGGGCCGGGGCGCCGGCGTGGCGCCGTTCGAGTCCGGCGAGGAGTCCTGCCCGCAGCAGCGAGGACTTGCCCACGCCGGAGGCACCCACGACCACGACCGGTATCTCGGCGTCGGGCGCGCAGACGGCGTCCAGTAGCCGTTCGGTCAACTCGTCACGGCCGAAGAAGTGGCTGCTTTCGGCGGGGCTGAAGGTCTCCATGCCGGGGTACGGGCACGGCACGTCGGCGGGCGGGAGGACGGGAGCGGTGGCCCCTGTCGCACGATAGGCACGGTTGCGGGCGACGGGGAGCGTGCCCAGAGTGCCCTCGCCCTGGCGGCGGGGGCGGACCGGCTCGTCCCGGAAGTGGCGGTCGAGGGCCACGTAGAGGCTGTCCATCGTCAGCCACAACGGTCCTGTCGGATCGCCTGTGGTCAGCAGTTCCAGCAGACGCCCGCTGAAAAGCGTGTGGCGCTCCCCCGGCGGCGCGAAGGACAGGTCGTAGCCTGAGGCGGAGGTGAGCAGCAGACTGCCGTCGGGCCGGGCGGAGGCGAAAGGCTCCCATGCCTGTCCCGCACCGCCGGCCGGTGCAGCGGCCCGGCCGGAGAAGCAGCAGTCGAGCACGACGATGCTCCCGCCGAACGCGTCGCTCAACAGATCCCGCAGGGTGCGGTACGAGACAGCCCCGGAGATCCGCTCCTGGTCGGAGCTCGCGTACGTGGCGAGATAGAGCTCGTCGGCCGGGCCGAGCAGGCCGTGGCCCACGTAGTAGAGCAGTACGGGCCCGGTGGCCTCGGCGACCGCCCGCTCGACGGATGCGATCACCTCGGCGGCGGCGGCACCCTCCCGCACCCGATGGATCCGGTCCGGGCCGGTGATCCCGCACACGTCGCGCAGTGCCGACTCGAGGTCGTCCAGTGTGGTGGCCACGGCGGGCAGATCCGGCAGCTGCGAGCCGGGCACATGGTGCCCGGTGCCGATGAGGACCGCGTGTGCGCCCGATCTCGCAAGGCCGGTCCCCTCGTCAGTCACGGCAGCAGCGGCGTCGGCGGACGACCGTCGGTGGAGGCAACAGTCCGGCCGTCAGCCTGGCTGGGGGCCGGGGTCTCGGCCACACCGCCGAGCGCGGCGGCCAACTCACGTGCCAGCTGGGCGTTCTGCTGCGCGTCCAAGCCCCTGACGCGCGTGGATGAGATCGTGATCTCGGTCCCGTCGGGACGGATGACGGTGACAGTCTGGTCACCGCGGCGGCTCTGCACCCACGCGACCACGGCACCGGCGAACACGGCGGCTACCCCGCCCGGTGCCAGCATGGCTATCAGAGCATCAGCACCCAGGCCCATGGCGTCGGGCGGCAGGGGCTCCCGCAGCTGCCCGCGCACTCTTCCGCGCAGTTCCGGTTCCTCCGACAGGAGGCGCCGGAGCTCCAGCAATCCGCCGGAGTCGCCGCCCTCGACCCTGATGACGACGCGCATGCAGGCCTCCATTCCACGCCATCCCGTTGCTCAAATCCTAGCTCCCAACGCCTTTGCTGCGGCGAGTAGTCAGGAGCTCGTGACGCGATTTTGTCGAAGTGCGTACGGAACTACTACCGCGCCACGGCAGGCTCTTACGCCGGCGCACCGCCGACGACGGCGGCCTGCCGCGCTCCTTCTCGGCGATCGTCCTCGGCATCCAGGAGGACGCCGACAGGGCCCGGTGGACGGCAGGGCCGTGCTGTTCACGGCGTTGCCGGCATGCCCGGGCGTGATGGAGCGCCGTGCGCTGTTCTGCGCACGGGCGGACCGGGCTGCGTTCCGCGAGGCTCGGAGGCGCCGCGCGTACGTCCGGTGCACCAGTCAGGGGTGGACGGTGCGCCCGTCCCGCATCTCGACCACCCGGTCCGCGAAGTGCCGTACGACCGCCCGGTCGTGGCAGATGAACAGGTAGCCGAGACCGAGTTCGTCCTGGAGATCGGCGAGCAGGTTCAGCACGCCGGCCCGCACGGAGGCGTCGAGTGCCGACACCGGTTCGTCGAGAACGAGCAGCCGCGGTCCGGAGGCGAGGGCGCGGGCGATTCCGGCCCGCTGGCACTGACCGCCGGAGAGTTCGTGCGGGCGACGGTCCCCGCACGACGGGTCGAGGCCGACCCGGTCGAGCAGCTCGGCCACGCGGGCGGGTCCGTCGGCCGGGTTCCACCTGCCGTGCACCTTCAGTGGCTCGGCCACTGCGTCGCGGATGCGGTGGCGGGGGCTGAGCGAGCCGTAGGGGTCCTGGAAGACCGGCTGCATGCGCGGGCGAAGCGGGCGCAGTTCGCGTTCCGTCAGGGGTGTCAGTTCCTGCCCCTCGAAGCGGACGTTCCCGGCGTCAGGCCGGCGTAGCTGGAGCACTGCCAGGGCCGTGGAGGACTTGCCGCACCCGGAGGGGCCGTTCAGGGCGAGGGTCTCACCGGCGTCCAGTGCGAATGAGACATGGTCCACGGCGGTCACCGGCCCGTAGCGGACCACGAGGTCGCGGACGTCCAGCAGGGGGTGGTTCACACGAACTCCTGGAGAGCGTCGAGCCCGTCGGCGGCATGATGGCAGGCGACCAGGCGTCCGTCCACGGTCCGTAGTTCGGGTTCGCGGTCGCGGCACGGGTCCGTCGCCGACGGGCAGCGCGGAGCGAAGGCGCAGCCCGGTCCGAGGGCATCCGGCGCGAGTGGGGTGCCGCGGAGCACCGGCAGCCGGCGGCGCCGGGGGCCGTCCTGCGGGAGCGAGGCCAGCAGGCCCGCCGTGTACGGGGCGCGCGGACGGCCCAGGACCTGCCGGACCGGGCCCAGTTCGGTTGCCCGGCCCGCGTACATCACCAGCACGCGGTCCGCGTGGTCCCGTACGACGTCCAGGTCGTGGGTGACGAGGACCAGCGCGGCGCCGACGGCCTCCCGCTGCTCGGCGAGCACCCGCAGCACCTGCTCGCGGCGGTCCTCGTCCAGTGCGGTGGTCGGCTCGTCGGCGATGACGACATCGGGCTCGTTGACCGTTGCCATGGCGATCACCGCGCGCTGTCGCATGCCGCCCGAGTACTCATGCGGGTAGGCCCGTGCCCGGCGCGCGGCGTCCGCAATGCCCACCCGGTCCAACGCCGCCACGGCCCGGGCGTGCGCCTCCCTGCGGGACAGGCGCTGTACCGACCGTACGGCGGCGGCGAGTTGGTCGCCGACAGGGTGGACAGGGGAGAGCGCGGACAGGGCGTCCTGGGGGACGAGGGTGATCCGGCGTCCGCGTTCGGCGACGAGATCGGCGGAGTCCCGCAACCGCACGCTGCCGCTGATGGTCGCGCCGCGCGGCACCATGCCGAGCAGCGCCCGGGCGGTGAGGGACTTGCCCGCGCCCGACTCCCCGACGAGGGCGAACACCTCGCGCGGGTGGACGTCGAAGGTCAGTTCGCGCACCGCCTCGACCGCGCCGAAGGCGATCCGCAGGTCACGCACCGACAGCAGTGCTTCAGACTGCATGGGCAGTCACCTTTCGTACAGTGCGGCCGGTCGTGCGCCGGTCTCCCCGGCCCTGCGCGTACGCCGCACCCGACACAGCCAGTCCCGCCAGCAGGGCCAGCGCGGCGGCCGGTGCGAGGGCCGCCCAGGGGGCGCGTTCCACGTAGGCACGGGACTCGTCGAGGAGTAGGCCCCACTCGGGGGCGGGCGGCTGGGCGCCGAGGCCGAGGAATCCCAGGGAGGCCAGGGCGAGGGCGATGCCGGGCAGCCGCAGCAGGGCGTGGCGGGCGACCGGGGCGGCGACGGACGGCAGGACATGCCGGGTGAGGATCCACAACGGTGGTGCGCCTATGGCGCGTTGGGCGGTCAGGAACGCCGACGCCCGTACCTCCTGCACCAGCGCCGCCGCATGCGCCGCCAGGGGCGGCCAGGAGATCAGCGCGACCGCGAGGGCCGCTCCGCCCGTACCGGGACCTGCAGCCGCCGCGACCAGGATGCCGACGATCACCGGCGGCAGCGCGTTGGCGATGTCCGCCGCGCCCGCCGCGACGCCGGGCAGAAAGCCGAGGACCAGGGCGACCACCAGGCTCAGCAGGCACACGGCCGCCGCCGTGCCGACCGTGGAGGCGGCCCCGTGACCGAGCCGGGCCAGCACGTCGCGGCCCAGCCCGTCGGTACCCATCGGGTTCGACCACGAGGGCGGGACCAGCCGCGCCGTGGTGTCGACCGCGTACGGGTCGCGGAGCAGGCCCCAGCCGATCGCGGCCAGCAGCAGGGCGCCGAGGGCGGCCGGGACCGCCGGGTGCGCCCGGACCGGGCGGGCCGGTGGCAGCGCGAGCCCGGCGTCGCGCAGGGCAGGGCCCAACAGGCGGCGGCGTACGAGGGCGGCCAGCGCTCCGGTGACCAGGCCCAGGGCGAGCAGAGCGAGAACGGCTCCCTGGAGCAGCGGCAGGTCCTGCGACTTGGCCGCGCCCAGCGCGGTACGTCCGATGCCGGGCACCGCGAAGACGGTTTCCACCGCGACCGCGCCACCCGTCAGGCCGACGGCGACCATTCCGAACTGCGGTACCAGCGGCGGCAGTACGCGACGCAGCGCAGCGGCCGAGACAAGGGTGCGGCTCACTCCCGCTCCCCGCCACAGCTCCACCCATCGTTCGTCCAGAACGGCGGGCAGCGCGTCCGCGACGAGCCGCCCGAGCAGGCCACCCGCAGGGACGCCGAGCGCGAGTGCGGGCAGGACCATGTACTCGGGGCCCTGCCAGCCGGACGTCGGCAGCCACCCCAGCCACACTCCGCACACCAGTAGCGCCACGGTGGCCAGGAGGAACTCGGGCACGGCGGCGGCCATGGCGGCGAATGCCCCGGCTGACCCCCGGCCCCGCACGAGAACGGGTGCCACCAGGGCCACAGCCAGCAGCATCGCCACGACCAGCGCTGCGCCCATCAGGCCCAGCGATACCTGGAGCCCGGAGACGACGGACGGCAGGATGTCCGTCCCCGACACCCAGGAGGTACCGAGGTCGCCGCGCAGGAGCCCGGTGGCCCAGTCGCCGAGCAGGGAGAGCGGGCCGGCGTCCAGGCCGAGGTCCTGGCGGATCGAGGACAAGGCCTCCTCGGTCGGCTCCTGTTCGGCGGACCGGGCGCGCAGCACGGTCAGGGCCGGGTCCCGGCCGGAGAGCCAAGGCAGCAGGCCGACGGCGGCCAGTGCGGCGGCGAGGGAGAAGGCGCGGGTCACCCCCGCTGTGGTCGGCCTCACTTGATGTGAGTGTCAACCGTGACCAGTTCCCGCTCGCGCGGGTCGTGGGCCGCGCCGACCACGTCGGCGGCGTCACCCTGGATCACGCGCTCGTGGAGCATCGGCACGGCTGCGTCGGTGGCGAGTACGGCGGCCTCGGCGTCGACGACGGCTCGGCGGCGGGCGTCACCGGTCGGCGTGGTACCAGCTTCGTCCAGGGCCTTGTCCACGGCCGGGTCGGCGAGCTGGGGGATGTTGAACGAACCGTCGGTGGCGAAGTCGCTGTACAGGTACGCGGCCGGGTCGCCGGAATCGAGGACGGTGGCCCGGGAGAGGATGAACGCGTCGAACGCGCCCGCCAGGGCGTCGGACTCGATGTTGGCGTACTCGCGGACTTCCAGCTTCACCTGGAACCCCGCTTTCTTCAGTTGCTGTTGCAGCGCGGCGGCGACTTCAGGCAGTTCGGCCCGGTCGGTGAACGTACCGATGGTGATGCTCCTGCCCGCCGGATCACCCGACTTCGCACGGCGCGCCGGCTCGCGCAGGTCGGCCGCCCACGGCAGAGCGGGCCCGAGCAGCCCCTCGGCGACGTCGGCTCTCCCTTCGTACACGCCCTTCACGATCGACTCGGCGTCGATGGCCTCCCGGGCCGCCGCCCGCAGCGCCGGGTCCTTGAAGGCACCCTTCCCCGTGTTGAGGTACAGCGTGTTGGTGCGCGGCATCGGGACCTCGGTGATCAGGTCCTCGTCCAGCAGTGCGGCCTGCGAGACGGGCACCGCCTCGACGATGTCGGCCTCGCCGCTGCGCAGGGCGGCGGCGCGGGCGGTGCCGTCGGGCACGAACGTCACGTCGATGCCGGGAGCCTTGGCCGTGCCGCCCCAGTAGTCGTCGTAGCGGTCAAGGGCGGCGGAGGAGGTGCCGTTGACCTTGGCCAGCTCGAAAGGACCGGTGCCGGCACCGACCGGACTCACCGTTTTCCCCCGGTACGCCTTCGCCGCGAGGATCGACAACTGCGGGGAGCTGAGCCGCTGCGGGACCAAGGGATCCTCCTCGGCCGTAGTGACGACCACGGTCCCGGCGTCCCCCTTCTTCGCCGTCAGCTCGACGCCGTCGAGGATGCGGGGCTTGGGGGAGGCGCCAGCTGCCTTGGTGAGGGAGCGTACGACGGCCTCAGCGTCCAGCCCGGTGCCGTCGTGGAAAGTGACGCTCTCGCGGAGGGTGAAGGTCCAGCTCCGGCCGGACTGCTTCCACCCGGTGGCCAGCGCCGGCTCGGCGTCGCCGTCCGCGTTCAGTCTCACGAGCGTCTCCGCCGTGGACCAACGGGACAGCTTGAAGGCGTCGTCGGAGAGCGGGGACAGGCCCGAGCGCGGCGGCTGCATCATCGCGACGCGGAGGCGCTCGCCCGCGCCGTCGCCGGTGGCCACCGTGGACGCGAAGCAGCCTGTGAGCAAGGTGGAGGCGGCAAGGACTGCGGGAAAGAGCAGGGGACGGGACGGGACGCGCACGGGTCACTCCGAGTAAAAGGCAGGTCAAAGGTTGAGCGTGCGACGACCGTAGCATGATGATAATCATTTTCAGAGATGGGGAAACGTCCGCCCGCGGTCGGCCCACGCTCAGAACCCAGCCTTCTCCTTCAGCCAGACCTCGTTCAGCCAGACCTCGTTGTGACGGTCGCCCTCCAGGACTGCCGGGGGTCGCAACACCCCTCCCCTGCACGCAGGATCCCGGTCCTCGCGCGGCAGATCACTCAGCATCCGAGCGAGTCGCTCGGCATCGCCGTTGCCTTACCTCACCGCTCGCCCGCAAGATCGACTTCCTCCCGGTGCACCGGTGCCGCACCCGCCACCTCCGGACGACGCCACGGGTGCGCAATGGGCGCCGACACCGCACGCCACCACGCATCCGAGGGAAGCTCACCGGACGGCTCGAACGGCTCACCCGGCCGAGGGAACGCCACCGCCTGCCCCACTTCCCCGGCAGCATCCGTCATCCACTCCCCCGGCTCGGCCCACGGATGCGGTGCGAGGTCGAACGTGCCCCAGTGGATCGGCAGCAGCACACCGTGCGGCCGGCCGCCCTGCAGGTCAAGATCGACCTGTCCCGTGCCGTGCTCGACTCCACCCACAGGAAAACCGTCATGTCCGGTTCGGCGGGAGGCCGCTCGGAACAGGACTCGCCCCACGGCGAGCACCTCACCGCGCGGCCGACGCAACGTCCTGGCTCACCGGCTACCGCAGGCTCAACCACCGCTACGATCGCCACCCCCGCAACTACCTCGCCTTCCTCGGCCTCGCAGCCGCCATCTGCTGCTACAAACGACTCCGCCGACTCACCACATAGGACCCGGTCTAACTATGCTGGCCCTTCAGCCTCGTCGGACCGCTCCGAGCTGGGCCCGGTTCAGACCAGGGGCCTGGAACCGCTGTGCCACCGCGCGCAGGACTCGGGCCATCGCCAGGGCGGGCGGAGTGGCGGCTCGGGCCCGGGCTCGAGCCAGAAGGACGCGACGAGTAGGGGCGGGCACGTCAGAGGCGAAGGGGAGCAGCCGGACATCGCTGCGGCGGCTGGTGAGCGCCAGCCGGGGCGCCAGGGCGATGCCGAGCCCTGCGGCCACCATGGCCTGCGCCTCCTGATAGTCGTGTGAGGCATAGGCGATGCGCGGCTCGAACCCGGCCTGACGGCAGCTGCGGCGCAGCACGTCGGCGACAGGGTGGTTGTCGGCGCGGGTGATCCATTCCTGATCGGCGAGGTCTCCGAGGCGTACGGAGGGGTGCGAGCGCAGCGGTGAGTCCGCGGGGACCACGAGCACCGTCGGGTCGTCGAGCAGATGGGTGAGTGCGAGCGCGGGATCGTCGATCCGGTTCCAGCCGTAGTCCCACAGCAATGCCTGCTCCACCTCGCCGGTGTGCAGCATCTCCCCCAACTCCGCCAGGACCCCTGCGCGCACTTCGATGCGAATTCCGGAGTGGCGGCGGCGGAAACGGGTCAGGGCGAGCGGGAGCAGCGAAGCGCTCGCCGTCGGGAAGGAACCGAGCCGCAGCGTGCCCTGATCGAGGTCGGCGAAGGATCCCAGGTCGGCCTGAGCGGCGCGCAGCTCTCGGCGGATCGCTTGGCCTCGTTCGGCCAGGGCGGCGCCGGCTGGGGTGGGGCGGATTCCACGCGGAAGCCGCTCGACGAGCGGCTGGCCGGCCTCGCGCTCCAGCAAGGACATCTGCTGAGAGGCCGCGGAGGTGGTCATTCCCATCGCCTCTGCGGCGGCGGTGAGTGAGCCGCGTTCGGCGGACTCGGCGAGCAGCAGGAGACGGCGCACGTTCAGCATCGTGAGAGTTTAGCTCAGCTAAACCCAGGTGAAGCAGACTGCCATTGTGCCCAAGTCACGCCTCTGCAAAGGTCGTCGCATTCGCCGGAGCGGTTCACTCATTGGCAACGCGCCCGTAACCGTCCTCCGCGTCCTTCACCGGCGTTGATCGAGAAAGAGCCTCAGACGTGCACACACCCGCGACCCTGGTCCGCGGTGGCACCAGCAAGTGCTGGCTGTTCCACCAGGTCCATGTTCCCGCCGAACGCGCTGCCCTGGAGAAACTGCTGGTCGCGGCCTACGGTTCCGCCGACCCGGTGGAACTCGACGGGGTCGGCGGGGCCACCCCCACCACATCCAAGGCTGCCGTGGTGAGTGCCTCGCCCGAACCCGGCACCGACATCGACTACCTCTTCGCCCAGGTCGGCATCGGCACCGGCTCGGTGGAGTGGACGAGTAACTGCGGCAACTGCGCAACGGGCGTCGCTCTGTACGCGGTCGCAAAGGGCCTGGTACCGATCACCGGTGATCAGACCCGTGTGGTGATGCGCAACACCAACACCGGCGCCGTACTCGAAGGGCTCGTGGACACCGCCGGCGGCGTGGTGCACGACTTCGGCACGCAGACGGTGCCGGGCACCCTGGCGGGCGGTGTCGCGGTCGGCCTCACCTTCCGCGAGCCGGCCGGCAGCACCACCGGCTCCCTCCTGCCCACCGGCGAGGCCGTGCAGGAGATGAGGGTCGTCGGTTCCGCGGATCCGCTCCTGGTGAGCATGGTGGACGCCGGCGCCCCGGTCATTCTCGTTGACGCCATAAGTGCTGACCGCACCGGTTCCGAGACGCTGCAGCAGATGCGTACGGACGCGCCCTGGCTACGCAGCGTCCGTCATGCCGCCGCACCACTGATGGGCCTGCTCGAGCCCGGCCAGGAACCCGGCGACGCTGTCCCCAAGGTCGGTCTGGTCGGCCGTGCGGCCCCCTACACCACGACGCTCGGAGAGTCCGTGGCGGCCGAGGACTACGACGTTTCGGTGCGCATGCTCAGCATGAACTCCCCCCACCCCGCGATCGGTTTGACCTCCGCCGTAGCCGTCGCGGCCGCGGGCCTACTGAAGGACTCAGTAGTGCATCAGGCCACCGGCGGCCCTACCGGCGAGTGGTTGCGTCTGGGCACTCCCGCCGGAGTGGTAGCGGTCCGCTGCTCGCACGTACAGGACGGTCTGCCAGGCCGGGTCACCGTACAGCGGGCGGCGCGACTGCTCGCGGACGCCCGAATCTACGTGCCCGAAGCAGGCTGGCCACAGGCCGCCTGACCCGATGCCCGTCACCCCATAGGGCCCTGTACGCGCCCGTGTCCCCCGGGTTGGTCTCGCGCGCCTCGGGGCGCGCGCTGCCCTGCCCCCGCCGCACCAAGGACAATGATGTCTGCTGAATTGATCTCCATAGGCGCACTGCTGGTGATGTTCGTGGTCGGCACCATCTTGCCGATCAACCTCGGCATCCTCGCCTTCGTCGCCACCTTTGCCGTCGGCACCGCCTCACTGGGCCTCACCGAGGACGAGATCTTCGAGGGCTTTCCGGTCGAACTCTTCGTGACGATCGTCGGTGTCACCTATCTGTTCTCCGTCGCGCGCCGCAACGGCACCATCGACTGGCTCGTCGGGGCCGGGGTGCGGCTGGTACGCGGCAAGGTGGCGCTCATCCCCTGGGTGCTGTTCCTGGTCGCCGCGACGCTCACGGCCTTCGGCACCTTCACCCCTGCCGCCGTAGCGCTCCTCGTGCCGATCGCGATGAACTTCGCCTACCGGTACAAGATCAACCCGCTTGTGGCCGGCATGATGGTGATCAGCGGGGGGCACGCGGGCGCGTTCTCCCCCCTCGCGGTGTCCGGCGCACTCGTACTGGGCCTGGTCGACGACACCGAGCTGCACGTCTCGCCCGTGGCCCTGTTCAGCGCCAGCTTCGCGATCAACCTGCTGCTGTCGGTCATCACGTACGTACTCCTCGCCAAGCGTCCCGCCCCACTCGCGGAGAATGCGCACGAGGAGGCCGACGACGAGGAGCACGCCGAGGCCGGCAGGCTCGACTGGCGCCAATGGCTCACGCTCGCCTGTCTGCTCGCGCTGGTCATCGGCGCGCTCGGTTTCCATCTGGAGATCGGCTTCCTGGCACTGTTTGCCGGGGCACTGCTGGCGCTGCTGGACATGAAGCGGCAGGAGAAGGCCGTGGACGGCATCAGCTGGTCCACCCTGCTGCTGGTGGCGGGCATGATGACCTACATCGCCATGCTGGAGAAGGCCGGCATCATCAAGGACATCTCCGAGCACGCCGCAGACCTCGGCTCCCCGCTGGGCGTCGCCCTGGTGCTCTGTTTCACCGTAGCCATCACCTCGGCGTTCGCCTCCTCAACGGCGATCCTCACCGCGATCATCCCCCTCGCAGTGCCGCTGCTGCTCTCCAGCCACCTCAACGCCGCCGGTCTGATCGCGGCCCTGGCGGTGTCCACCACGATCGTCGACACCTCTCCGTTCTCCACCAACGGCGCGCTCGTACTCGGCAACGCCCGCGGAGTGGACACCCGACGCTTCTACCGCCAGGTCATCAGCTACACCGGCGGCATCGTCGCGGTCGGCCCCCTCGTCGCCTGGGGAACCCTCGTGCTCCCCTGGTCGTGACCACCGGGCATGGCGTCCCGAGTGCGCCGAACGCGGACCGCGTTCGGCGCGCTCAGGACGTCGTGCTGTGCGTCCGCTGCCGCAGCTCCACCCAGGCCGCAGGCGTGCGACCGGGCGAGGTGGACCAGAAGGGGTGCCAGTGGACCACGCTCCGCTGCAGCGGAGGGAGTGTCATGAATCAGGTGTGGATCTCCCCGAAGGAGTGAGCCTGATGAGTACGACAACTGGTCACCTGATCGAGAGTGTCGACGGCGTGTCG